>CAJXHQ010000046.1 GCA_913054485.1 uncultured Paracoccaceae bacterium | reverse complement strand
GCTTACCTGTTACGACGCCGTGGAACACGGTAACAGGGCCCCGGCATTTCAGCGCAACGGTGAGTCAATGAGACATATAATAACTTACCTCTACAGCGAGGACGGCGCCGTTACCGTCGACTGGATTGTACTGACAGCCGGAGTGATCGGCTTTCTGTTGTTCAGTTACGGTGCTGTTGCTGACGTTTTTACCGGCATGGCCAGTTTACTCGCGGGTCTCATGGCTGAGGCGGAAGTCCAGCTGTGACAGATCCAAGAGTCTCAGAAATGTCGCCGCTGTAACGCAGAGGCGAAGAAAGGAGCATCATGCGCGCAGTATTCGGTTTAGTCCTGATTGTCGGGGTGGCCCTTGCAGGCGGCGCGGTCATGATGGCCAAGAACTATATCTCCGCCTATCAGACAGAACTGGCCAAGGAACGGGCGGCGAATTCAAGAATCGTGCCCACGGTCAAGGTTATTGTCGCGAACAAGCCTCTGAAATACGGTGAGAAGCTCACCAAAGAACATGTCCGCTACGTGCTCTGGCCGAAGGATGCGGTGCCCGAGGGGGTCTTCACGGACGCCAAGGTGCTGTTCCCGTCTGAATCCGATGACGACCGGCGGATCATCATCCGCGCGATGGAAAAAGACGAGGCCGTTCTGGCGGTGAAAGTGACCCGGCCGGGTGAAGATGCCGGCCTGACATCGCGCCTCGGCAAAGGCATGCGCGCCTTTGCGATTAAGGTGGATGTGGCCTTGGGCGTGTCGGGCTTCCTGCGGCCGGGAGACCAGGTGGATGTCTACTGGACCGGCACCCTGCGCGGCGTAGGCGGCAAGGGTGAAATCACCCGTATGATCCAGGCCAATATCGAGCTTCTGGCCGTCGATCAGCGGGCCAGCGAGGACATTTCCGGCACAATGATCGCGCGGACCGTGACCGTCACCGCGACCTCTGAACAGGTCGCTGCCCTGGCGCAGGCGCAATCCACCGGCCGGCTGTCGCTGGCACTGGTCGGAGCGCAGGATGACACGGTTGCCTCGGTGGTGCAGGTCGACCAGCGTTCGCTCCTTGGACTGGGCGAGGTCCAGGCCGCCCCGCAGCGCGCGCCGGAGAAGGTCTGCACGATCCGCACCCGCCGCGGTGCCGAAGTGGTGAACATCCCGATCCCCTGCTCCAACTGACCGCAGCGCCGGCCTTTAAGAACGTCGGAACCCGTTCCTGAAATGGAGCGGGTTTTATCTTTATGTTGCTTTCCACCAACATAAAGACTTCGGTGCAAACCGTTGTTTCTTGCAAAAATCCGCCTATTGCCCCAAGGTGGCTGCAATTGCGGGCGCAAAGACCCGGTTTTGAGGCGTGATCGGAAAGGCAGGTCACATGACATTCCTACGTTTGATGGCGGCTGCCCTGGCGGGTTTCTGGCTGCTTGGCGTGCCGGGTCCGGACGGGGCCGCGGCAGAGACATTGACGGTGGTGAAATCCGGCACCAGCTCGCGGCTGGATGTCCCGATGAACCGCGCCGTGGTGGTGGAGAGCGATACGCCCTTTGCCGAGCTGAGCATCGCCAACCCGGGCATCGCCGATATTTCCTCCCTGTCGGACCGCACGATTTATGTGCTTGGCAAATCTCCGGGGACGACAACCCTGGTGCTGCTGGACGCATCCGGTAAGCTGATCACCAATGTGGATGTGCGCGTGGCTGCCGATGTCACGGAGTTCAAGGAACGCCTGCGCCAGATCCTGCCAAATGAAAAAATCGAAGTCCGCACCGCCAATGACGGCATCGTGCTGTCCGGCACGGTCTCCAGCGCCCTGCGGATGCAGCGCGCGCTGGACCTGGCCAGCCGCTATGCTCCGGAGCGGGTGTCCAACCTGATGTCCGTGGGCGGTGTGCAGCAGGTAATGCTGAAAGTGCGCTTCGCCGAGGTACAGCGGTCGGTGTCCAAATCACTCAGCGCCTCGGTGGCCCTGGGCGGTTCGAATATCGCAGGCGAAACCGGCACATGGCTGCTGGGTGACAACAGCCTCGGTGGCGGGACAATCACACCGCAGGGCGGGATTTTCGGCGCCTTGGTGCATACTTTCGGCATCGGCTCCCTGGAAGTGGGCCTGCTCCTGGAAGCGCTGGAGCGCAACGGGCTGGTCCGCACCCTGGCGGAACCGAACCTCTCCGCCCTGTCGGGTCAGGAGGCGACCTTCCTGGCAGGCGGCGAATACCCGGTGCCCTCGGTGCAGGACGACGGTGCCATCAGTGTTGAGTTTAAGCCCTTCGGCATCCAGCTGAACTTCATCCCGCGGGTGGTCGACAAGGACCTGATCAATCTGGAACTGCGCGCGGCAGTCTCCTCGATCGATTCCGCAAACGGCATCAGCGTCTCCGGGCTGACCGTAGACGCCTTCTCCAAGCGCGAGACAACCACCACCGTGGAACTGCGGGACGGCGAGAGCTTCGCGATTGCCGGGCTGATCGAGGACGACTTTATGGACAGTTCCTCGCAGCTGCCATGGATCGGCGACGTTCCGGTTCTGGGGTCTCTGTTCCGCAGCGCCAACTACCAGCGGTCACAGAGCGAACTGGTGATCATCGTCAGCGGTCACCTGGTTACCCCGACCCGCGGCGAAGCGCTGACCCTGCCGACGGACCGGATCACCGCCCCCAGCGAGCGCGACCTGTTCCTGTTCGGCAAGACCGCCAAAGTGAAAAACGGCCCCGCCTCGGAGGTAGCCAATCAGGGCTTCAGCGGCTCTTACGGCTATGTGATGGAATGAGCGCAAGGATGGCACCGATGATCCGCAAAGCAGCCTTTCTGAGCCTCAGCCTGACGGCTGCGGCCTGCAGCTACAATGAAGCCGGTTCGGAGCTGGCGCGCGGCAGCTTCGGTGATGCCACGCTGAACAACGCGCTGGTGATGACCGGCGAGCGCAGCTATGCGGTTCAGCTGGCGGAACGCTTCGCCAAGGAAGTCCCCGACACCATCAACTTTGGCTTTGACAGCGCGGTACTGGACGCGGGCGCCAAGGCGGTCCTGGATCAGCAAGCCGACTGGATCCGGCAGTTCCCGGAAGTGCGTTTCCGGGTTTACGGCCACACGGATGCCGTTGGCAGCGCCGCCTATAACAAGCGCTTGGGCCTGCGCCGCGCCAAGGCCGCGATCAATTATTTTGCCACCAAAGGCATCAGCCGGAACCGCCTGGAAGCGGTTGTGTCTTATGGTGAGACCCAGCCTCTGATCGCTACCAGCGCGCGCGAACGCCGCAACCGCCGCACCGTCACCGAGGTCTCCGGCTTCTTCGGCCGCCACCCGACTGTGCTGGACGGTAAATATGCGGCGGTGGTCTATCGCGAATATGTCAACAGCGCGGTCCCGCCGACGACCCTGGTAACGGGTATCACGGAGTTTTCGCTCGACAGCGAATAGCCTGGATTGGCTGCGCCCCTGCCACTTGGGGGCGCTGTTCACAGTTTCCCAACATTTGGGGTTTTTTAGCCCCAATCTCGCCCAGATTGGCAACGATATTGTCCTTATTAGGTGAAGTGCGCGCAAAGCGACTCGCCGTAAAGCCCAAGCGGAAGAAAACCGCAGGTGCTGTTTAAGAGGATAATGGCAATGAGCAGCGGAGCCCCGCAACCTGAAGCACATGCAATCGTCGCCTGCACCATCAGCCGCGACGTGCAGAACTTCGATTTGCTGATCGAGGACATGGAAGCGGCCCTGGGCGAAGCCTGGGGGGATCTCGGGTTTGCCGAAGCGCGGGCCTTCTTCGGACAGCCGGATGCGGAAACGCTGGAATTTGTCGCCCTGGCGCTGGATGGCGAGGACGAGGAAAACCTGGTGCTGATGAGCGAGCTTATCACCCAGGCCAAGGCGCGTGGTATCAAGGTGATCCTGATTGCCGAGGACGTGACCCCGGCATCCCTGCACCAGCTGCTGCGCAAAGGTGCGGATGAATTTATCCCCTACCCGCTGCCGGAGCAGGAACTGCAGGCCGCCATCGATCGGCTGACCGCGCCGGAAGCGCCGCCCGAGCCTGCCCAGGAAAACACCCATCAGCTGCAGTCCGGCACCCAGCGCGAAGGGGCTGTTGTTGTTTGCCAGGGTCTTTCCGGAGGTGCCGGGTCCACAACACTGGCTGTCAATCTCGCCTGGGAACTGGCGGTTCTCAGCGAGCACAGCGAACCCAGCGTCTGCATTCTGGACTTCGACCTGCAGCACGGATCGGTGGCGACCTATCTGGACCTGCCGCGCCGCGAAGCGGTGATGGAGATGCTGAGCGAAACAGAGATCATGGACGAGGAAATCTTCGGCCAGGCGCTGCTGTCGTTCCAGGACCGGCTGCAGGTGCTGACCGCACCCAGCGATATGGTGCCGCTGGACTTTCTCACCTCCGAGGATATCGACCGCGTGATCGCCATGGCGCGCAGCCACTTTGACTTCGTGGTGATCGACATGCCGCGCACGCTGGTACAATGGTCGGAAACCGTATTGAACTCAGCGCATGTTTACTTTGCGATGCTGGAGCTGGACATGCGTTCGGCGCAGAACGCGCTGCGGATGAAACGGGCTTTGCAGTCCGAGGACCTGCCCTTCGAGAAGCTGCGCTTTGCCCTGAACCGCGCCCCGAAATTCACCGATCTGAGCGGCAAGAGCCGGGTGAAGCGCATGGCGGAATCCCTGGGAATCTCGATCGATGTGCAGCTGCCGGACGGCGGCCGACCGATCACCCAATGCAGCGATCACGGGGTGCCGCTGGCGGTCTCCGCCGCCAAGAACCCGCTGCGCAAGGAAATCGCCAAACTGGCCCGGTCGCTGCATGACCTGGGCCAGAACGAAGCAAAAGCCGCCTGAGCGGACCTGAGGGGGTAACCGGTGTTTTCAAAATACAAGAAACAATCCGCAGCGCAGAGACCTGCCCCCGCGGCCGCCGCGGCAGCGCCCGCCCCCGCCGCGCCTCAGGCGGCTGCCTCGTTGCGCAAACCGATGGCCCGCAAACCCGCGGAAGCAGCTCCGGCCGACAAGGACCGCAAGCGCAAGGAGCGCCTGGGTGAAATCAAGGTGCAGCTGCACGGCGAGCTTCTGGAACACCTGAACCTCGCAGCGCTGGACAAGGCCAGCGAAAGCGAGCTGCGCGCCGAGATCTCGTCCATTTCTGCGGAAATCCTGGAGGAGAAAGGCGTTGTCCTCAACCGTGAGGACCGGCAGACACTGAACAAGGAACTCTATGACGAGGTGACCGGCCTCGGCCCGCTGGAAACCCTGCTGCAGGATGACACCGTCAGCGATATCCTGGTCAACGGGCCGCAGCAGATCTTTGTCGAACGCTCGGGCAAGCTGCAGATCTCGGACGTCACGTTCAAGGACGAGAAGCACCTGCTGCGGATCATCGACAAGATCGTTTCCGCCGTCGGCCGCCGCGTCGATGAATCCAACCCCTACGTTGACGCCCGCCTTGCCGATGGCTCACGTTTCAACGCCATGGTGCCGCCGATCGCGGTGGACGGCTCTTTGGTGTCAATCCGGAAATTCAAGAAGGACAAGCTGGGGATCGACGACCTGGTCAACTTCGGCGCTTTCACCGAAGAAATGGCCGCCTATCTGCAGGCCGCGGTATCAACCCGGCTGAACGTGATCGTCTCGGGCGGCACCGGCTCGGGCAAAACCACCACGCTCAACGCGCTCAGCTCCTTCATCGATAATGCCGAACGCATCCTCACGATCGAAGATACCGCGGAACTTCAGTTGCAGCAGACCCATGTGGGCCGGATGGAAAGCCGCCCGCCCAACGTCGAGGGCAAGGGTGAGGTTTCGCCGCGCGACTGTCTGAAGAACGCGCTGCGGATGCGGCCGGACCGCATCATCGTCGGCGAGACCCGCGGCGAGGAAGTGATCGATATGCTGCAGGCGATGAACACCGGCCACGACGGATCAATGACCACGATCCACGCCAACTCCGCCCGTGACGGGGTCTCGCGCCTGGAAAACATGATCGCCATGACCGGCATCGAAATGCCGCTGAAAGCGGTGCGCAGCCAGATTTCTTCGGCTGTAAACCTGATCGTGCAGGCCTCGCGCCTGCAGGACGGCTCGCGCCGGATGACTTCGATTACCGAAATCACCGGCATGGAAGGCGATGTGATCTCCATGCAGGAAATTTTCCGCTACCAGCGGGTCGGGCTGACGCCGGACAACAAGATCATCGGTCATTTCACCGCCACCGGCGTGCGCAGCCACTTCTCAGAGCGGTTCCGCATGTGGGGCTACGACCTGCCCGCATCGATCTACGAACCTGCCCGGATGGAGGGCTAAGACATGTCGCTGAGCGCAGAACCCGTCATCTATGGCCTGATCTTCATCGCCGTCCTGGTGCTGGTGGAGGGGCTCTACCTGGTCACCTTCGGCAAATCCATCAGCCTGAACAGCAAGGTCAACCGCCGGTTGGAGATGCTGGAGAAGGGCGGCAAGCGCGACGAGGTGCTGGAACAGCTGCGCAAGGAAATGCGCCAGCACATGAAAGCGCAGACCATTCCGCTCTACTCCCTGCTGGCGGAACGGGCGCAGAAGGCAGCCATCGCTTTCACGCCGCGCCAGCTGATCCTGGTGATGGCCGGCCTCGGGGCTTTTGCCTTTGCCGGGCTGACCATCGGCACATCGACCCCGCTGCCGCTGCGCATCCTCGCCTCGGGGATCATCGGTATCGGCGGCGTGTTCTTCTGGGTCAACAGCAAGGCCGGCAAGCGGATTGCCAAGATCGAAGAGCAATTGCCCGATGCGGTGGAGCTGATGGTACGCTCTCTGCGCACGGGCCACCCGCTATCCTCCGCCATTCAAATGGTCGCCAAGGAGGTCGAAGACCCGCTTGCGACTGAATTCGGCATTATCTCCGATGAAAGCACCTATGGGCGCGATGTCGGCGAAGCGCTGAAAGAAATGGCCGAGCGGCTGGGCGTTCAGGATATCCGCTTCCTAGCGGTGGCCGTCACCATCCAGCAGCAGTCAGGCGGCAACCTGGCCGAGGTGCTGGCCGGCCTGGCCAAGGTGATCCGCGACCGCTTCCGCCTGTTCCGCAAGGTGAAGGCTATTACCGCCGAGGCGCAGTGGTCGGGCAAGTTCCTCTCGGCCTTCCCCCTGCTGGCGCTGATAGGCACGCTGGTGCGCGACCCGAACTACTATGATAACGTGCTGGACCATCCCTGGTTCATTCCGGCCTGTTTTGTTGTCGGCGTCATGCTGACGATCAACCTGATCGTGATGCGCGTCCTGACCGACATCAAAGTGTAAGAGGCCATAGATGGAATTTCTTGCCGGCATCAATACCTTCCTGACCGAGAAGCTGGGCCCCTTCGGCCCGCTGATCGTGGTGGGCGGCCTTGGGTTATTTATGATCCTGCTGACCGTCCCGCTGCTGCTCAACCAGCCGGAAGACCCGCTGAAGAAGCTGAAGAAGTCTCTGGACCAGGACAAGGCCCCGAAGACCACCAAACGCGAGCGGCTGCGCCAGGGCGACCGTAACGAACAGCTGCAGAAATTTGCCAACTTTCTTGAACCGCAGAACGAAGAAGACCTGTCGGCGATGGAGCTGAAACTGCGCCAGGCCGGCTATGTCAGCCGTGACGCCGTACGGCTGTTCCACTTCTCGCAGTTTGCCCTTGGCATCCTCGGTCTGCTGGCCGGGCTGTTCTACGTCTACATGCTGAACGCCGATGTGGAATACGAGAGCACGCAGATGATGATCCGCGTCATCGGACCGGCCGGCGTCGGCTATTACATTCCGCAATACTGGGTCACCCGCAGGATCGATACCCGCAAAGAAGGAATCACCTCGGGCTTTCCAGACTCGCTGGATATGATGCTGGTCTGTGTCGAGGCCGGCCAGTCGCTGGACCAGGCGATCGTGCGGGTGGCAAAAGAACTGCGCGCCTCCTGCCCTGCCCTGGCCGAAGAATTCGAGATCGTTGCCTATGAAATAAAGGCCGGCAAGGATAAGGAAAAGGTGCTGCGCGACATGGGCACGCGCTGCGATGTGCAAGATATTTCCTCATTCGTGACCGTGATGATCCAATCCTCCTCCTTCGGCACTTCGATCGCCGAGGCGCTGCGGGTCTACTCGGGCGAGATGCGCGACAAGCGCGTGATGCGCGCCGAAGAGGCCGCCAACAAGCTGCCGGTGAAAATGACGCTCGCCACCATGATACTGACCGTACCGCCACTGCTGATCATCCTGGTCGGGCCTTCGGCGCAGAACATCTCCAACCTCGGCAGCATGTAGCCCCGCAAAGAGCCGGGCCGGACCGTTATTTCATATTGCTGCATTGGATCAGTCTTGCGAAGGTGCAGGCGGAACAGAAGACCCGTATCCGCCGTTGGGAAAGCCGACCATGCAATCAACGTCCGGGCCCTGCAGACTGCACCCTGCGGCCCTTCTCGCCCTGCTCACAGCAGTCGTGCTAATCTCGGGCTGCGCCCCTGCCCGCCTGGACACGGTGCAAAGCGGCACTGCTGCCGGGATCATTGACCCGGACCGGCCGCTGGATTCAGCTTATACGCTATCCGCAGCGGGCCAGTACGACATGGCGCTGCGCGCCTTCAGCCAGGCCGCATTGGACGATGGGCTGACCGCAGAGATCCTGGCCGGCATGGGGGCCGCCAATCTGGGCGCAGGCCGCCTGGGCCAGGCAGAACCGCTGCTGCGCCGCGCAGCGGAGGCGGAACCCGACTGGCCGGAAAACCTCAACAACCTCGGCATCGTGCTGCTGGAGCGCGGCAAGACCGCGGAAGCGGTGCAAGTGCTGCGCCGGGCCTTTGCGCTGGACAATGGCGAAAGTGACGCAATCCGGGACAATTTGCGCTTGGCGCTCGCAACATTTGAAAAGTCTGCTACTGTCGACACAAACGGCACCGGCTACAAGCTGGAACGGCAAGGCAGCGGAAGTTATCTGCTGACCTCGGTGCCATAAAGGCAGAGCAGAAAAGGACGCAGCAACATGCGCCATTTGATCATTGCACCGGCTTGCCTGGCGGGGGCCCTGCTCCTGTCGGCCTGCGATAGGAACGAAGCGGCCGAGGTCGACCGCGCCTTTCAGGATGTGAATGCCATCGACGCGACAAATCTGAACGCGGTGATGCTGAACGCCTCTGATCCGAACGAAGCCGCGACCTATTTCAGCCGGGCTTTGCAAGACAACCCTGATCGGATTGACCTGCAGCGCGGCCTGGCAGACTCCCTGATCCGCGCCCGGCGGAACACCGAGGGTGCTGCCGCCTGGAAACGGGTCGCCGCCATGCAGGGCGCGACCAGCGAGGACCAGGTGAACCTGGCCGGGGCACTGATCCGCACCGGCGAATGGGACCAGGCCCGCGAGGTTCTGAATGCTGTGCCGCCGACGCATGAAACCTTCCAGCGCTACCGGCTGGAGGCCATGGTTGCGGATGCCGCCGGTGACTGGGACCGTGCCGACAGCTTCTATGAGACCGCAGTGGGCCTGACCACCACCCCGGCAGGGGTGATGAACAACTGGGGCTACTCCAAACTGACACGCGGAGATTTTTCAGCAGCCGAACGGCTGTTCGGCGAAGCGATCCGCCAGGATCAGAGCCTCTTCACGGCTAAGAACAACCTGATCCTGTCGCGCGGTGCACAGCGCAACTACACGCTGCCGGTGATCCCGATGGAGCAAACCGAACGGGCACAGCTGCTGCACACGCTGGCGCTGTCGGCGATCAAGCAGGGCGACATCCGGATCGGCGAAGGGCTGCTGCGCGAGGCAATCGAAACCCATCCGCAGCATTTCGACGAGGCCGCCCGGTCTCTGCAGGCGCTGCAGAACGGCTGACCCGATGTCGATCCCTGCCCTGACCGCCCTGGGGTTCCTGCCCCTGATCCTGCCAATCTGCTTTGCCGTGGCGCTGAGCGATCTGCGCGGTATGCGCATCCCCAACTGGTCGGTCGCGCTGGTGATCGCCGTCTTTGTGCTGGCCGGGCCTCTGCTGATGCCCTTTAAGACCTACCTCTGGCAGCTTGTGCATCTGCCGGCGGGCATCGGTCTTGGTTTCCTGTTTTACGCGGCCGGGGCTGTTGGCGCCGGGGACGCAAAATTTGCCGGTGCCGCTGCGCCGATGATCTTCCTGCCCGATCTGCCGGTGGTGACACTCATCCTCGCCGCCAGCATTCTTGGCGGGTTTGCCGCGCACCGGATTGCCAAATACACCGCCCTGCGGCGGCTGGCTCCGCATTGGGAGAGCTGGGATACCGGCAAGAAATTCCCGATGGGGCTTTGCCTTGGCGGCACATTGTCAGCCTACCTGGCGCTGGGGGCCGCGCTCGGAGGCTGACGGCCTCACGGAATTGCTGCAGCATTGCCCCCGTTTGGCCACAGTGCTGAATAAACTCTCACGGAGACAGCCCCGGACGCGGGGCACGAGACTTCTGTGCGAGACAGGACTGCGCCGATGAACATGCAAAACACCCCCGTGATCGCCCCGCCCGCCCCCAAAGGCCTGGGCGAAATGCAGCTGCCGCCGGTGATGATGCGGGATATCCTGCTGAAGACCATCTTCCGCAAGACCGTGGACACTGTCTCGGACATCGCTGCCGCAGTCTGCCTGCCGGTTCCGGTCACCCAGGAGCTGGTCGATATGGCCCGCGAGCAGAAGCTGCTGGAGGCCACCGGCACGCTCAATGCCAACAGCGGCAGTGAAATGGGCTACCAGCTGACAGAAGCGGGCAAGGCGCGCGCGCTGGATGCCCTGGCGCAGTCGGAGTATTTCGGCCCGATGCCGGTGCCGCTGGATGTCTACCGAGAGCAGGTGCGGCGCCAGTCGATCAAGAACATCCAGGTGACCCGCGACCAGCTGACCAATGCCATGGGCCATCTGATCCTGCCCGACAGCCTGCTGGACCACCTCGGCCCGGCGGTCAGCGCCGGCCGGTCAATTCTGATGTACGGGCCGCCCGGCAACGGCAAATCCTCGATTTCCAACGGCATCCGCGACGCCCTGGGGGACCAGGTCTATGTGCCTTATGCAATTGAATATGCCGGCCAGGTGATCACCGTTTACGACCCGATTGTGCACACCGCGCTGGACACCGGCCAGGATGACCCGAATTCCCTGCGCCGCGCGCGCCGCTTTGACAGCCGCTATGTCTGCTGCGAGCGCCCAACGGTGGTGACAGGGGGGGAGCTGTCGCTGTCGATGCTGGATCTGGTCTACAACCCCACCGCGCGCACCTATCAGGCGCCCTTGCAGCTGAAATCCACCGGCGGCATCTTTATCGTCGACGACCTTGGCCGTCAGGCAGAGCCGCCGCAGGCGCTGATCAACCGCTGGATCGTGCCGCTGGAAGAGAGCAAGGACATTCTCGCCCTGCAATCGGGCGAAAAATTCGAAGTGCCCTTCGACACACTGGTGATCTTCTCCACCAACTTCCACCCGAATGAGATTTTCGACCAGGCGGCGCTGCGGCGGATCTTCTTCAAGATCAAGATTGACGGGCCGGACCAGGAGAACTTCCTGAAGATTTTTGCGCTGGTGGCGCGGAAAAAGAACATGCCGCTGGACGAAGATGCGCTGATCCACTTGCTGCAGAACCGCTACCCCGAGATCGATAACACATATGCCAACTACCAGCCGGTGTTCCTGATCGACCAGATGATCTCGATCTGCGACTTCGAGGGCATCCCCTAT
>CAJXHQ010000045.1 GCA_913054485.1 uncultured Paracoccaceae bacterium | reverse complement strand
TGAAAGTGGGTGACGAGCTGGGCGGCCATATCGTGTCGGGCCATGTGGACGGCGTCGCTGAGGTTGTAAAGATCGAGGATGAGGGCGACAGCACCCGTGTCACCCTGCGCGCCCCCGAAGCGCTGGCGAAATTCATCGCCCCCAAGGGGTCGGTGGCGCTGAACGGCACCTCCTTGACGGTCAACGAAGTGGATGGATGTGATTTCGGCATCAACTTCATCCCGCACACCAAGGAAGTCACAACCTGGGGAGACGTGGGCCTGGGTGATGCGGTGAACCTGGAGATCGACACCCTGGCCCGCTACGTCGCGCGGCTGGGCGAGTTCAAGTAAGCGCCGCCTGCAGCCGCGCCTGCGGCCCCGGGGGGCGCCGGTCTCTGATCATCCCATGGAATGGTTCTCACCCGTTGGGCCGGGCCAGCTGGATCCGGCCAGTGTTTTTCGCGGTGTTCAGACAGGCTGGGGTCCCGGTACTGCTGGCTTGACTGAAAACGCGCAGACCTCAGTTCCCCTCGCAGGGACGCGGTATGGACCGGCGGTGCTCTGTGGCGGCCATGGCCATTCCCGCCGGCTGGGCAGGATCACCAATGGACAGCTGAAGGGAAAGGTTCTGACGCCGGCTACCACATGTCGCCGGCGGTGAAGCCTTCGGGGAAGGGATCAGACGGGTCCAGCGTGTAGTTGGACTGGCCGTAGATCCAGCCCTGCCCCGACAGCGAGGGCACGATGGCTTTGTACGGGCCCAGGGTGGTTTCCTCCAGGATGCGGCCGGTGAAGGTGGTGCCCAAGGGCCCGGCGTTCACGTAGTCCTCGCCTGGTTTCAGCAGCCCGCGGGCGTGCAGCACCGCCATCTTGGCGCAGGTGCCGGTGCCGCAAGGCGAACGGTCGAGGATGCCGCTGGCGTCTTCGGGACGTGCCGGATCAAATGGCCCTGTGGAGATGGTGATGGCACCACGTCCATGGGTGCCTTCTCCGATGGGCGGGCCCCACAGGTTGGTGATGGTGGGGCCGGTGATCTGCGGATTGTCCGGATGGGCCACCGGCAGCTGTTCAACAGCCGCATGCCGGATCGCTTCCGAGACACGGACAATCTGCCGTCCGTTCTCCGCATCAAGCGGGATCCCCAGCTGTTCGGCATCGGCGAGCACAAAAAACATTCCGCCCCAGGCGATGTCGACAGCCACCGGGCCAAGCCCTGCAACCTCCACCGTCGCGTCCAGATGCACCGCAAAGGCGGGCACGTTGCGGAATTCCACCCGTGTCACTTTGCCGTCCCGGCACAGTGCCCGAACCCGGATCAGCCCGGCGGGGGTCTCCAGCGTCAGCTCGGTCACAGGTTCCATCATCGGCAGGATGCCGGTTTCCAGCAGCACTGTTACAACGCAGATGGTGTTGGAGCCGGACATCGGCGGGTATTCCTGCTGCTCCATGATGATGAAGCCCGCATCCGCCTCCGGGTGGCAGGGCGGCACCAGCGCGTTGCAGCATAAGGCCGGGTTGCCGCGCGGCTCGCGCAGCATCATCAGCCGGATATCGTCGTGATCGCGGGCCATGGATTGCATCTTTTCAAAAACCGTGTCGCCTTTCAGCAGCGGCATACCGCCGGTGATGACACGGCCCGGTTCGCCTTCCGCGTGCGCTTCCACGGCTTGGATCATGCGGGATATGCGCATGCCTCTCTCCCTGATTTCTATCTGCTGTGCAGTGACGCACGGTCAGAGTGCCGCGTCCAGCCCCTGCCGTGACGTTTGCGGGGGTGGCAATCACCCCCTTGGTGGTCTATCTGCCTATGTAATAGGGGCTTTGCCACCCTGATACCGCTCATCGAAAGGCTGCCACACATGAGCTTTGAAACACCGGGTCCCGTGGAAAGCGGGCTGCGCGACGCGATCTCCCCGATCGAGGAGATCATTGAGGAAGCCCGCCAGGGCCGTATGTATATTCTCGTCGACCACGAGGACCGCGAGAACGAAGGCGATCTGGTGATCCCTGCTCAGGCGGCGGACGCGGCTGCGATCAACTTCATGGCCACCCATGGGCGCGGTCTGATCTGCCTGACCCTGCCGGCCGAGCGGATCGAGGAACTGGGCCTGCCGATGATGGCGATGCACAATTCATCGCGTCACGAGACCGCCTTCACCGTTTCTATCGAGGCCCGCGAAGGTGTCACCACGGGCATCTCGGCGGCGGATCGCGCATTGACCGTGGCGACCGCGATCAATCCTGACTGCACCTCGGCCGATATTGCCACGCCAGGCCATGTCTTTCCCTTGCGCGCGCGCCGCGGTGGCGTGCTGGTGCGTGCCGGTCATACCGAAGCGGGCTGCGATGTGTCGCGGCTGGCCGGGCATTACCCGTCGTCGGTGATCTGCGAGATCATGAAAGAAGACGGCACCATGGCCCGCCTGCCGGATCTGGTGGACTATGCCAAGACCCATGGGCTGAAGATCGGCACCATCGCCGACCTGATCACCTACCGCTCGCGCAATGACAATCTGGTGGTGGAAACTGATCGCAGTGAAGTCACATCCGAGTTCGGTGGCGGTTGGGATATGCGTATCTTCACCGACCAGACCCATGGCGTAGAACATGTCGTCCTGATCAAGGGCGACATTACCACCCCCGGTCCGGTGCTGACCCGCACCCATGCGCTGCACGAGGCGTCCGATGTGCTGGGTCTTGGCCCGAAATCTGCCAAGGAACTGCCGCGCGCGATGGAGCTGATCGCCGATGAGGGCCGCGGCATTGTCTGCCTGTTCCGTGAACCGCGCCATTCGCTCTATGCGCCGGATGACGAGGGTCCGCGCACGGTGAAACGCACCGGGCTTGGGGCGCAGATCCTGGCCAAACTGGGTGTGTCCGAGCTGGAGCTGCTGACGGATTCGCCGGAAACCACTTATCTGGGCCTTGATGCCTATGATATCTCCATCACAGGCACCCGCCCCATCCTGAAGGACGCATGATATGGCTGGAACCGAGACCCATTACACCCTGCCGCGCGCCGAATTCGACAAGCCGGTGAAGCTGCTGATTGTTGTCGCGCCCTATTACAAGGATATCGCCGACAATATGGTTGCAGGCGCCTCCGCCGAGATCGAGGCGGCCGGCGGCACATTCGAGATCTGCGAAGTGCCCGGCGCGTTGGAAGTGCCCACTGCGATTGCCATCGCCGACCGCACGTCCAATTTTGACGGCTACGTGGCGCTGGGGTGCGTGATCCGCGGCGAGACCACCCATTATGACACGGTGTGCAACGACAGCAGCCGCGCCATCCAGCTGATGGGGCTGCAGGGCCTGTGTATCGGCAACGGCATCCTGACCGTGGAAAACCGCCCTCAGGCCGAGGTCCGTGCCGATACGGCGCAGATGAACAAAGGCGGCGGCGCTGCTGCGGCGGCCTTGCATCTTATTGCGCTCGCGCGTAAGTGGGGCGCTCAGACAAAAGGCGTCGGCTTCAAGGCTCCCCTCGAAGGGGAGATCAAACTGGCCGGCAGCAGCAACGGATCCAGCAACGCATGAGCAAGCCCACCCGCCAGATGCGCTCCGCCGCGCGGCTTTACGCCGTCCAGGCGCTGTTCCAGATGGAACAGAGCGAGCAGACTTTCGACCAGATCATTGTCGAGTTTCTCGACCACCGTTTTGGTGCCGAGTACGAGGGCGAGGAAATGGCGGAGGGCGACAGCGCCCTGTTCCGGCAGCTGGTGCGCGAGGCGGTGAACTATCAGGCACCGATCGACCAGATGACCGACCGCGCGCTGGTGGCGAAATGGCCGATTGCCCGCATCGACCCCACCCTGCGCGCCCTGTTCCGCGCCGCCGGTGCCGAGATGACACAAGGCGATACCCCGCCGAAGGTGGTGATCAACGAATTCGTCGAGGTCGCCCGTGCCTTCTTCCCGGACGGCAAGGAGCCGAAGTTCGTCAACGGCGTGCTGGACCACATGGCCCGCGAGGCCAAGCCGGAAGCCTTCTGAGGCTAAACTGGAGAGCGGACGTGAACAAGGCATGTCTGGGGCAAGCCTTTTTTGTTTCAGGGGCCGCCTGTCTCAAGTGCCGCGCGCGATCAGCGGCAGCTTTTAGTCTG
Source organism: uncultured Paracoccaceae bacterium (assembly GCA_913054485.1). Classification (GTDB taxonomy): domain Bacteria; phylum Pseudomonadota; class Alphaproteobacteria; order Rhodobacterales; family Rhodobacteraceae; genus FREY01. Next base: position 7,603 of record CAJXHQ010000045.1, on the reverse strand, counting down.
TTCCGTTGAAAAACTCCGCTGTGCCGCGTCCTTGACACCTTCTCCAGCAGGGCACGTTCTCCGCTCTTCATGCCGGATGGGGCGTTTGCGGTCGATGCATCAGCTTTGCGAGCTTTCTGAGGTTCCGGACGGTAGCTGCGAGCTGGAACTCGTCCCGCGCGCCGCATGGGCCGCGTAATCGGAGCCGGTCAATCCCAAGGGTCCGCTTCAGATGCGCAAACAGCATTTCCATCTTCTTCCGGAGTTTGCAGGAGATCGTGTATTGCGTTGTCTGGGCGATTGCCCGGGCCGCATCGCGGGAGGGCTCATAGATCGACCGTGTCACCTTGCGCTGAGGAGCTTTCGGACAGAAGTCCGGTTTCAAGACACAGGTATCACAATCGGACTCACGGGCCCGGTAGCGCAGCATGCCATCTTGATCCGGCTTGGCTTCCCTCAGTGTTGAGAACGCCCGGCGATATTGCCTGAGCTCCTTGCCGCCTGGGCAGATGTAAGCGTCGTTCGCGGCGTCATAGGTGAAGTCGGCTCGCTCGAAGGTGCCGTCCTTGCGGCCGGATTTATCTACCACCGGGATATGCGGTGCAATCCCCCGCTCTTCAGCCAGCCAGTTCAGCATAGGGCCGGTTCCATAGGCCGTATCGGCGATCAGCCCTTTTCCCGGCGCCGGTGTTCAGAACCATTCTGTCCCTTCAAGCCATCTGGAAAGCTCCTTCGAGCCGGTTAGTCCAGCAGGCCTTATCCTACAGTGAATTGACCCATCATGCCGCAGTCCTCGTGCTCCAGTATGTGGCAGTGGTACATAAACGGCGAGGTTTCGGCTGCCGGGTAGTCAAACCGCACGAGCACTTCCGACCAGCCTTCCTGGACCGAAACCATGTCCTTCCACCCCGAGGCGTGGCCCGGCGGCGGCGCGCCGTCCTGCTGCAGGATGCGGAAGGAACAGCCGTGGATGTGGAAAGGATGCCGCTGCTCGTCTGCCTGGATGCGCCAGATCTCTGCCTCGCCTTTCCGCATCTGAAGGTTCACGTGATCCATCTTCATCGGGCGCCCGTTGATCCCCATGCCACCGGCAGTGCCGCAGACATTGCCCCAGTTCGCGGCCAGAGCAGCCAGCTCCTCACCGTCCCCCATGTTCAGCGAAAACTCCCGTTTCCGCAGCGCGCTGAGCGGATCGGCGGGAGCAAGGATGGCCAGTCTGTCCGGCAGGGCGGCGGTGAGTCCTTTGCGGTCCGGATCCCGGGTCAGGACCAGCGCGGTTTGTGCGCCATTGCGGCCCAGGATACTGCCGAGCCAGCCGCCCAGCCCTTCGTTTCCTGAGAAGGATACCATCAGTGCGGCTTCTTCCAGCTGCGACATGTCCAGAAGCACCTCGTAGCGTTCGCCCGGCGACATCTCCAGGGTTCCGGTCTGAAAGGTGGAGCCCAGGAACCCGCCGTCCGAGGCGATGACATTCAGCGCCTGGCTGCCGGAGAGCGACAGGGTAAGGAAGCGCGCGTTGCAGGCATTCAGGATCCGGAGCCTGACCAGCCCCTGCGGCACGGTCTGTCCCACTGGGGCCAGCGCGCCATTGACCACCAGTTGATCGCCCTGAAAGCCGTTCTCGATCACTTCGCCGGTCAGCTGGTAGGACATGCGGCCCTGCGCATCGAATGTCTTGTCCTGCAGGACAAGCGTGAAGTCATCCACGCCATAGGTTTTTGGCAGATCGGCTGACAGGCTGGCGTCGTCCTCGATATGCATCACGCCGGCAAGGCCGCCGTGGGTCTGCCGGGCCGTGCGCCCGTGCGTATGGGAGTGGAACCAGCAGGTCGCGGCCGGCTGGGCAACCGGCACCTCAGGCCGCCAGGTTCCGCCCGGCTCGATTTCCTGATGCGGCCCGCCGTCCACATCGCCCGGGATATGCAGCCCGTGCCAATGCAGGGTGGACACTTCGCCGATCCTGTTATGGACCTCGAATGGCACCTGCTGGCCGGTTTTCACCTTCACCACCGGACCCAGGTAGCTGCTGTTGATGCCCAAAGTTTCACTGGCTGCGCCGGTTCCGAAGTCATGACGGGACTGCTGGAGATTCAACCGCACAGGGGCGTCAACTCCGCTTGCCGCGTCGATCAGTTCCGGCACCGGAAGGGGGCGTAAAGGCACTTGCGACATGGCTTTCACCGCGCTGAGCGCCGCGCCCGAGCTGACGGCGGCCAGTTCAAGAAACCGGCGGCGGCTGATATGATTCTGCATGCGCTACTCCATTGCTTATCCGGATATCTGGCCTGGAAAGCTGAAGCCTGGCTGAAGACCGCTTCAGCCTCCGGCCGGAGTGAACCGCAGATCAAACAACACACCGCCCAGTTCCGGGCTGGAGCTGATCGCGGGCCGCATGCTATTCCGCTGGGCCAGGGCCCGCACGATCGACAGGCCCAGGCCGGTTCCGGGCCTGCTGCCGTTCTGCGGAGCCTCTTTCAGCTGCACGAACCGTTTGAAGACCTCTTCGCGGAACGCGGGCGGGATGCCCGGCCCGCTGTCTTCAACCTGAATGGAACCGGGTTTGACTGTCACCAGCACCCGGCTGCCAGGGGCAGAGAACTTGATCGCGTTTTCAGCAATATTCCTGACGATCAGGCTCAGGTCTTCAGCAGCGCATTCCGCCCAGGGATCGGCCAGCGCGTTCAGTTCCAGTTCCACATTGCAGGCTTCCGCTTCCGGAAGCAAATCAGCAACAGCGCCTCTGACAAGCGGGAGCAGCCGTTGCCGCGTCAGCGGCGGCGGCGCCTGTTCCGCCCTGGCCTGGTCCAACAGGCTGGCACTGAGGCTGGACATCCGGTCGACGCCTTCCACGATACTGCTGATCCGCTCCCGTGTTTCCGGGTCCAGGCGGGTGGTATCAATCGCCTGGCACTGCGCCTTGATTACGGTAAGCGGCGTGCGCATTTCGTGGGCGGCGTCATCGACAAACCGGCGCTCTCGGGTAATGAAGCCGCGGATCCTGCCGAACAGGCCGTTCAGGGCTTGGGTGATGGGCTGCAATTCATCCGCGCGGCCGTCTTCCGCCAGCGGCTGCAGATCGGATGCCGACCGGCCGGCAAGTTCTCCCGACAGTTGGTCCAAAGGCGACAGACCGCCGCGCAGAAGCTGCAGCACCAGGACAACCGATCCCAGGAAAGCCAGCGCCAGGGGCAGCAGCGAGCTCGCGGCGATCTGCAGGATCAGTTCATTTGTTTCCCGGCCGAGCCGGGCAATCTGAATCTGCTCGCCAGCTCCAGTCACATAGGTGCGCTCCTGCCAGATGCTCTGACTGTTCTCAGCGCCGGCGGACACTTCCCCGCTCGCCCCCGTTAATGCCTCCAGGGAGTCGAACACAAGCGTGCCCTGGCTGTTCCAAATGCGGATCAGGTAGTCGTCCTGGTATCGCTCGAAGTGTTGTCCCAGGGCCTCCGGGGCCAGGTTGCTGCCCTGCAGCCGGGCCAGAGCAGCCGCCATGACATCCGCCTGCGAGTCCAGCGCGTCCGACAGTTCCGCCCTCGTGCCGAAATACACAAAGCCTGAGGCAGCCACCCAGCTCAGCAGAACCAGCGGGATGATGCGCCGCTGTATCCGGGCCCTTATTGAGTTTCTGGCCATGCTACTCCTTGTCGGCAATATAGCCGATGCCCCGGATGGTGCGGATAAACCCGTTTCCGAGACGGCGGCGGATCTGCGACACGTAGACCTCGACCGTATTGCTTTCAGCCCCGTCCTCCCAGCCGTAAAGGCAGCTCGCCAGGTCGTCCTTGGTGACCACGCGGCCCTTGCGCTCCATGAGGATGCTCAGGACCTGAAAGGCAAGCGGCGCCAGCTCGACGGGCCGGCCATCCTGCGTGACAGTATGCGCGGCCGGGTCCAGCGTGACGTTCCGGAGCGCGAGGACTGGCCTGCTGCGCCCGTTGGCGCGCCGGATCTGCACCCGTGCCCGTGCCAGAAGCTCATCCATATCAAAAGGTTTCGTCATGTAGTCATCCGCCCCGTAATCCAGCCCCTGGATCCGGTTTTCAACGGCATCGCGCGCCGTCAGGATAATAACCGGCTCACTGCGCCCCTGGCCGCGAATGCGTTTCAGCGAGCTGAGCCCGTCCTGCCCTGGCAGGCCCAGGTCCAGGACAATCAGATCAAAGACAGAGGCCGCCAGCGCGTCCTCCGCGCTGACACCGTCAGCCACCCAGTCCACGTGATAACCGGCCCGGCCCATGGACACTTTGAGTGCATCTGCAATCAGCCTCTCGTCTTCAACTAGCAGGATACGCATTCATACCTCTCCTTTCCCGGGCAAGCCCAGACATTCATAGTGATGCGGTTTCTCCGAGCCTGTCGAGTCCGAGACAACCAGAACCTTGCCGTCGGTCCGGTAATCCCCCGGATCACTGTCCTGCACGGGCTGCAGCAACGGTGCCGTGCCGGACACCTTCACATCCGCGCTGGCCTCAAGCTGGTTGCGCAGCAGGTCCCGCGCGTGGTCCACATCCGGGTCAATGTCATGCAAGAGAGCAGGAATGGCACCGTAATACTTGATTGCAATCTCATCATCCCGGCTGATCGCGCCAAGGTAGATCCCTCGCCCGCCTGCCTGCCCGGCATGCCACCAACGTAAATGGAGCCGTTCGCTCAGCGTGCCCGGCATCTGAAAGGCGGAGCGCGCAGGAATACCGTGGAGATAGAGTTCCGAAACCGGCGGCGTGCTGCCAATCAGCAGCCGGACATATTCAGGCAGGGTGACGGAGTCCCGGGTGAAGGTCTTGTTCTGCAGCCAGCCAAGGTTTGCCATCAGAGCTTCAGGGGGATGCCGCGACAGCAGAACGACGTTCACAGGCTGGGGCAGATGCAGGCTGGTGCTGCCCGGGTAGGCCCGCAAGTCCAAGCCTGCCAACTGGCAGTGATCCTGCAATGCAAATCCGCCGGAATCTCCGTTGGCGGCATGGGCGTCAGAGGCGAAGAAATAATAGAGATTGGCAGTCAGAAATACTGCAATGGCCGCGCCGGCGCAGTAGACCCCGCGCTTAATGCACCCTGCCGGTGAAAGGTGCCAGATCAAGCTTGCGGCCCCCAGAACTGCGCCCAGCAAGGCGAGCGCCTGCCAATGCTGCAAAGCGGGTGCAAGAAGTCCTCCGAGCAACGGCAGCCCTTGTACGCCAAGATAGCCGAGGACAATAAACTGACCGCCGCCGAGCATACCGCCCGCGCCGGACGCGGCTGCAAACCGGCCCGCCGCCATGCCCGCCGTCCCCGCCAGGAACGGGGTGATCCAAGCCAAGGGGCCAAGAAGCCGGGCCGCAACCACAAATGCCGCACCGCGCGACAGCAGCAGGCCGCTGGCGCGCCGCCACTGCCGCCGCCGCTTGAGGCGCCCGAGGCCACGCCGCGCTGCCCGCCGGCCAAAGCGGCGCCCCAGCACGTAGCTTGTCATGTCGCCCGCCCAAGCCGCTGAGAGCACCAGAACGGCCAGCAGAATGTCACCGCTTGCCGCCAGCCGCACCCCCGACAGCAGGAAAGCCGCCTCGCCGAAAACGAAAAACCCCACACCGGCCAGCGTGTCAGCGAAGGCGGCCAAGCACAGCAGCGGGTACATTTCCCAGCCGCCCAAATCCGCAAGAAACTCAAGCATCCTAATGCCTACCTGTAATGCCCGAAATCATAGCGGATTTGGCCGCTCCTAAGCTCACCCTTGAAATACCGGTGCAGGTTAGCCCGAAGGTAAGTAAGCCCGGTGCGTATCGCCCCGTCCTGATCAAGCCGTCTGGGATCGAAGCGGAACCGCGTCTTCAGAACGCCGATTTGAGCGAGCGGTGCCCGCGACGCTTTGAGGACGTAATTACAGTCTTCGCAAAGGCTCACCTCCTCATCGAAACCACCGATCTCGTCGTGAATTTCACGCTCCGAGAACAGGCAGGCGCCGATCGCCGTCGGGAAGAACCGGGCGGTCAGCCGGATCCCGGCATTGAAGAGAAAATAGCCAATGCGGTGACGCAACGGCAGCCCATCTGCCGACATGCAGGCAATACCAACTTCAAGGTCGCGGGTTTCCAGCTCGTCTATCGCGTGCTCAAGGAAGTGCGGGTCAAGGCGGGTATCCGCATCCAGGAACAGCAGCCGGTCCGCGCGTGCCAGATCCGCGCCTGTATTGCGTCCCAGGCTGACGCCGCGACACTGCATCGCGAGGGTTCGGTATTCGGGGAATTCACCGGACATCCTGTGCGAAATCTCCAGTGTTTTGTCATCACTGTTGCTGTCCATATGGATCACTTCGAAGTCCGCCCAGGTTTGGCGCATCAGGTCGCCAAGAAGCGCCGGCAGGCGCGCCTCCTCGTTCAGAGTGATGATAATTATCGAAAGAGACGGCGTGCTCATTCAGGCCTCCGGAGGTCAGGATCGCCGGCTTCTTCACCTGCGCAACTGAAGCCAGCCTTAAGCCCCTTCAGGTGCGTCCGGCTTGCTGCACGCCGCCAGAACCTGAACCTGCGGAAGAGATGAACTGACCGTTCCCCCAGCCATCCTAAGAACGCCCCCCAGACCACCTGGAAAAGAAAATGCGCCCCCGCCTCGATCCGTGACGCACCGACGTAACCACCGCTCAGAACGACCAGGCCCTGCACCAGCGGAGCCTTCCTGACACAACCGTTCAGCAGGCTGCTGACACCAAAGGCCGCGGCAGCCGTATGCCCTGAGGGAAACCCGTGCAGGGATCCGCTCGGGCGGCGATTAACCGGCGCTGGGCCAAGGCCGTGTTTCGACGCAAGGACAACAGCCTCGACGGCAGCGAACCTCAGGAACGTGCTGGCTGCCTCGCCACTGGCAGCCGAGCAGGCCCAAGCCGAAACCGGGAGTGCGATTTGCAGGAAATCCCCGGTTTTTTCAGACCTGCCTGCACCTGCGGTTACCGCTATTATCAAACTGCAGGCGATAAGTGTGTTGTTGGATACGGAGGGTGCTAGTCGCATTCTCGGCCCTGTAGTTGCAATAATGCGGGCCTAAGACTGGAGCCTGAACGGAAACTGAACGCGCAACTGGTGGCGCTCCTTGCCCCGGCAGATGCAAATTCTCCTTTATTGCGGGCTGGTATTCTCCGGGGCCGCTCAATGATCCCTGTATTCACTGCGGGGGCTGCTTCACGGAAATGATACAGTTTTGCCAAGCCGAGCCTGCAGCGAAAAGCAACTTAGCCCTATGCAGAGGGCCCCAATGACTTAATGACGCTTCGCAATCGATCAACCCCCGGCTTGACCCGCCGAGCGGCATCATAGAGGCGGCAGGTCAGCTGCCTGTTGGGATATTTGTGGTCCGGGGAAATGCCTTATCCAGCCTTTTTGGGATGCGTCCCTTTTCGCAAAGCAGACACGCGGGCATGGAAAGATCGCGTCCGCAGCGAACGCGGTTCGGTCCCGCTCTCCTGGTATTCGAATAGAAAACGCCCCCGCCGGATCCTGCGAGGGCGAAATTCATTTCAGTACCGGCCGCTTGCGCACCGGAGAGGCCGGACTCAGCCTCCAATCGCCTTGATCATGTCGACGCGGGTGCCGTGGCGGCCGCCTTCGAAGTCTGCATCAAGGAAGGCGTCGACGATTTCCATCGCCAGGGACTCGCC
>CAJXHQ010000044.1 GCA_913054485.1 uncultured Paracoccaceae bacterium | reverse complement strand
TCACGCCTATTCGGGCCGCGGCGTTGTGGAAAACGCCCTCTCGGCCCCCTGGCAGCGCCGGATCGCGGCGCGGTTTTCCTTTCCGCTGGAGGTGATCTGACATGGCAACCATCCTGCTTTCCGCTGCTGGTGCTGCGCTGGGCGGCGCTGCGGGCGGCACCGCCCTGGGGCTTTCCTCAGTTGCCATCGGCCGCGCCGTCGGGGCCACGCTGGGCCGGGTGATCGACGAGCGGCTCCTGGGCAGCGGCTCGGAGCCGGTGGAGACCGGCAAGGTCGACCGTTTCCGTATGACGCAGGCTAGTGACGGCCAGCCCGTCACCCGCGTCTTCGGGCGCATGCGCGTCGGCGGGCAGGTGATCTGGGCTTCGCAGTTTCTGGAGACTGCGGCCACTTCGGGCGGCGGCGGCAAGGGCGCGCCCAAGGCCCCGACGGTGACCTCCTACAGCTATTCCGTCTCCCTCGCCGTGGCGCTCTGCGAGGGCGAGGTTGCCGCTGTCCCCCGTGTCTGGGCTGACGGAGAGGAGTTTTCCCCCACGGAGCTGAACATGCGCCTCTACCGGGGGACGCTGGACCAGCTGCCCGACCCGCTGATCGAGACCATCGAAGGCGCAGGCGAAGTGCCCGCCTATCGCGGTACGGCCTATGTGGTTTTCGAGGACCTGCAGCTGGAGCCCTTCGGCAACCGGGTGCCGCAGTTCTCCTTCGAGGTGCTGCGTCCCGAACAGAGGGACAGCGAAACCTTTGAGATGGACCTTGGCCAGCTGGTGCAGGGCGTGGCGCTGATGCCGGGCACCGGAGAATATGCGCTGGCCTCTTCCCCTGTGCACTATTTACACGGTGCAGGTCAGAACAAGGCGGCTAACAGCCATGCGCGCTCGGGCGAGACGGACCTGGTGACGTCCCTGCAGGCGCTGGAGAGCGAACTGCCCGCCTGCGGTGCGGCCTCGCTGATTGTCTCCTGGTTCGGCGATGACCTGCGTTGCGGGTCCTGCAGCCTGAAGCCAAAGGTGGAACAGAAACAGGCCGAGGGTAGCATGCCCTGGCAGGTAGCAGGCTTGAATCGCGACTCCGCTGAAGAAGTCCTCAAGGAAAATGGCCGCCCAGTCTATGGCGGCACCCCTGCGGATGCATCTGTGGTGGAAGCGATCCGGCATCTGCAGGCGCAGGGTAAGCGGGTGATGTTCTACCCCTTCATCCTGATGGAGCAGGCAGAGGGGAACACGCTGCCCAACCCCTGGACCGGTGAAGACGGCCAGCCCGCCTTGCCTTGGCGCGGGCGGATTACCCTGCCTATAGCCCCCGGCCAGCCCGGCAGTCCGGATGAAACGGCGGCAGCGGACGCAGAAGTGGCGGCTTTCTTTGGCACCGCCTCGGCCAGTGATTTCTCCATTGGCGAGGGAACTGTCAGCTACAGCGGACCGGATGACTGGGGGCTGCGCCGCTTCATCCTGCACAATGCCGCTCTTTGTGCGGCGGCCGGCGGGGTGGAGGCTTTCTGCATCAGTTCCGAGATGCGCGGGCTTACCCAGATCCGCGGCGCTTCCGGCTTTCCGGCAGTTGATGCCCTGCGCAGCCTTGCAGCAGAGGTGCGCAGCCTGTTGGGGCCGGCCACCAAGATCAGCTATGCCGCCGACTGGTCGGAATACTTCGGCTACACCGCGCCGGACGGCAACAGGTATTTTCACCTCGATCCGCTCTGGGCGGATGCCAATATCGACTTCATCGGTATCGACAACTACATGCCCCTCTCGGATTGGCGCGAGGGCGGGGATCACCTGGACCAAGCCTCGGCTGACACGATCTATGATCCCGCATATCTGCGCGCCAACGTCGAAGGCGGTGAAGGCTATGACTGGTACTACCACTCCGAGGAGGCCCGTGCTGCGCAGATCCGCACCCCGATTGAAGACGGCGCACATGGCGAGCACTGGATCTGGCGCTATAAGGATCTGAAGAACTGGTGGCTGAACGAACACCACGAGCGCCTTGGCGGCGTCCGGCAATCCGTGCCCACGGCCTGGGAGCCGCAGTCGAAGCCGATCTGGTTCACCGAACTGGGCTGCGCGGCCATCGACAAGGGCACCAACCAGCCGAACAAGTTTCTGGATCCCAAAAGCTCGGAGTCCAGCCTGCCGCGCTATTCCAACGGGCAGCGCGACGATTACATGCAGGTCGCCTACCTGCGCTGCCTGCTGGGCTACTGGCGGGAGGCGGCGCATAACCCGGTGTCTGATATCTACGGTGCGCCGATGCTGGATATGGGGAATGCCTATGTCTGGGCCTGGGACGCGCGGCCCTTTCCGGTCTTCCCCAATGCGCTGGAGACTTGGAGCGACGGCAAAAACTACCTGCGCGGCCACTGGCTGAACGGGCGGGCGGGGATGCGCACGCTGGCCTCGGTGGTGGCCGAGATATGCACCCGCGCCGGGCTGGAAGCCTACGATGTTTCGCGCCTGCACGGCATTGTGCGCGGCTATACGGCCGGCGATGTCTCGGATGCCCGCGCCACGTTGCAGCCGCTGATGCTGCGCCACGCCTTTGACGCCATTGAACGCGACGGGGTGCTGGTTTTCAAACCGCGGTCAGGGCGGGACGCGGTTACACTGGATACCAGCCTGCTGGCCGAGGGGGAGGACCTCGACGGCACCACGGAACACAGCCGCGCCCCGGAGGCAGAGCTGGCCGGCCGGGTCCGCCTGCGCTTTGCCGAATGGGGCGGTGATCACGCGGTGCTGGCCGAGGAGGCCATTCTGCCGGACGAGGCCACCCATGCGGTCTCCGGCAATGAGCTGCCCATGGCGCTGACCCGGGCCGAAGCGCGCCAGACCGCCGAACGCTGGCTGACCGAGGCCCGGCTTGCGCGCGCAGGGCTGCGATTTGCCCTGCCGCCCTCCGCCATGGCGCTGGGCGCAGGAGATGTAGTGCGGCTGGACGGCAGCCTCTACCGGATCGACCGGGTCGAGCAGACCACCCACCAGATGATCGAGGCGGCGCGGATTGAACCGGGGACATACACGCCTTCGGAGATGCCCGAGGATCTGCCGGGGCTCAGTGAATTTGCCGCCCCGGTGCCGGTGGACCCGCTGTTCCTGGACCTGCCGCTGATACGCGGCGATGAGGACCCGGTGGCGCCGCATCTTGCCGTCACGTCTGATCCCTGGCCGGGCCGGGTGGCGCTTTATGATGCGCCGGGTGATGAGGACTATGCGCTCAATCAGATGATCACCGCACGTTCCACGGCCGGGGTCACTGAAACCGCGCTGGGCGCGGCCGGACCGGGGCGCTGGGAAGAGGGCGCGGCACTGCAGGTGCGGCTGACTGCCGGGGCCTTGCAGAGCCGCAGCGCCGAGCCGGTGCTGAACGGGGCCAACCTGATGGCCATCGGCGATGGCACCGCAGGCGGCTGGGAGCTGTTCCAGTTCCGCGAGGCCGAGCTGATCGCGCCGCAGACCTACCTGCTGCGGGGGCGCCTGCGCGGGCAATTGGGCAGCGATGCAGTGATGCCGGCGGAATGGCCCATTGGCAGCCGTGTGGTGGCGCTGGACGGCATCCCCGGCCAGATCACCCTCAGCCCGGCGCAGCGCTGCATTGCCCGTCACTACCGCATCGGCCCGGCCCTGCGCGGATACGACGACCCTTCTTACGTGCACCGGGCCGAGGCCTTCGACGGCAACGGGTTGCGCCCCTATGCGCCGGTCCACCTGCGTGCCGGTGCCGACCTTGGCAGCGATATGGCCCTGACCTGGATCCGCCGCACGCGGATTGATGGCGACAGCTGGGACCTGTCCGAAGTGCCGCTGGGCGAGGAAAGCGAAGCCTACCGCATCCGCGTGCTGAGCGGCGCCACGGTGCTGCGCGAAGAGACTTCCGCCAGCCCACAGTGGAGCTACAGCGCCGCGTCACAGGCCGCCGATGGCGTTTCTGCGGGGGACAGGCTTGAGGTGGCACAGCTGTCAGCCCGCTACGGCGCAGGCCCGGCGGCGGTGCTGGCTTTCTGATGCTGCGTCCGGTCCTGCCCGGCGATATCTCCTGTGCCGCCCGCGCGCTGTTGATGGTGCCGGAGGGCGCGCGGCAGCGTTTCCTTGGGACACTCATGGAAGGTGCTGCCTGCGCGGCGGCCCATATGCGCGCGGTGCGGCGGGTGCATCCGGTCTGGGGCAATGGAACTTTGATGGCTGCCGCCCGGCGGTTCCCGCTGGCGGATGAACCGGATTACGGCGATCCCGACTATTGCCGCTGCACAATTCTGGTGCTGCAGGCCACTGCGGGCCTCAGCCCCGTGCGCAGCTGATGCACTTCGGCGCGGCCGGGTTCAGCATCAGGCGTGCCACGGCGATTTCCTCGCCGCAATCCTCGCAATAGCCGTATTCATCCTCGTCCATCCGTGCCAGCGCTGCCTTCAGCCGGGCGGCTTCAGAATCTCGCAAGCCCTGCTGCGCCTTTGCCATGGCCTGTGCTTGCAAAGCATCCATCCGGCTCAGCCGGCCGACCGACTGCTGATCCAGCGTCACCACCCCTTGGGCAGCCTCGCCAAGGGCGTTCTCGGCGGCGATGTCTTCCAGCCGGGCCAGGATCCGGCTCTTCAACTCTGCGCGATCCGACTCATTCATTCCTGAAATATGCCCCATCAAGCCTTTGCGTTTGAGATTTTTCGACTTAGATGCCTATCCTAGGCGGAGAAGAGGATACGAAGCCATGTTGGAACCGCAAAAGTCAGTCACAACCGTTGACCCTGTCTGGGACCGGATCACCCGCGAAGCCCGCGAGGCCGTGGAAACCCAGCCCCTGATGGGCGGGCTGATCCATGCCTGTATCCTGCACCACAAATCGATCCAGCGCGCGCTGTCCTACCGGATCGCCGCCAAGCTGGCCTCCAACGAGATGTCGATGGTGGTCCTGCGTGAAATCGTCGAAGACGCCTATGCCGCTGACGGCTCGCTGATCGAATCCGCCCGCGCCGACCTGATGGCGGTGCATGAACGCGACCCGGCCAGCCACCGGCTGCTGCAGCCGATCCTGTACTTCAAAGGCTACCAGGCAATGCAGGCCTACCGGGTCAGCCATTGGCTGTGGAACCAGGGGCAGAAGGATCTGGCCTATTTCTTCCAGATGCGCACCTCTGAGATTTTCGGCATCGACATCCACCCGGGCGCCCGGATCGGCAAGGGCATCATGATCGACCACGCGCACTCCATCGTCATCGGTGAAACCGCGGTGGTGGGCGATAACGTCTCGATGCTGCATTCGGTGACGCTGGGCGGCACCGGCAAGGAAGAAGAAGACCGCCACCCCAAGATCGAGGACGGCGTGCTGATCGGGGCAGGGGCCAAGGTGCTGGGCAACATCCGCGTCGGCCATTGCAGCCGCATTGCCGCCGGGTCTGTGGTGCTGACCGAAGTGCCGCCCTGTTCGACCGTCGCGGGCGTGCCTGCCAGGATCGTCGGCGAGGCAGGCTGCGACCAGCCCGCGATTGCCATGGATCAGGTGGTCCCCGCAGGCCCGGACAGCGATTGATCCAGATCGCATGGCGCAGGTTTTGATTGGGGGCCACTGGCCCCCTTTTTCGTGTTCGCCTGCCGGAGGGTAAAAAGAAACGGCGTTTTCCGGATGCGGAAAATTGTCCGCATCCCGCCTGTACCCTGCTTGCCTGCCGGAACTCTGTCCGCCACGGGCGCCCCAGGCCAGAATGATGTGTTTGATACCTCCGGAATGCTCCTTTTGATGGTGCTTGAACCGGGCAGGTACCGCGCTGATATGTCAAGCAGAACACAGCGCAAAACCTGCGCAGAAGCGAGGACATGTCATGATTTACACCACCGAAGGCCGCGGCCGTCTCTATGGCTCGATCCTGGAGACCGTCGGCAACACGCCCGCCATCCGCCTGAACTGCATCGCGCCGGCGCATGTGGAGATGTATGTGAAGTTTGAGGCCTTCAACCCGGCCGGCTCGGTCAAGGACCGGCTGGCGCTGAACATCATCGAGGCCGCCGAGCGCGAAGGCCGGCTGAAGCCGGGCCAGACCGTGGTCGAAGCCACCAGCGGCAACACCGGCATCGGCCTTGCCATGGTCTGCGCCGCCAAGGGCTACCCCTTGGTGATCACCATGCACGACGGGTTTTCGGTCGAACGCCGCCGCCTGATGCGGATGCTGGGCGCCAAGGTGGTGCTGACCCGCAAGGAGGACAAGGCCGTGGGCATGGTCGTAAAGGCCCGCGAACTGGCCGAGGCCAATGGCTGGTTCCTCGCCCATCAGTTCGAGACCAAGGACAATGCCGACATCCACGAGGCCACCACCGCACGCGAGATCCTTGGCGATTTCGAGGGCAAGCGGCTGGACCACGTGGTGCTGGGCTATGGCACCGGCGGTACGGTCACCGGCCTTGGCCGGGTCCTGAAAGACGCGCGTCCGGACCTGAAAATCACCCTGTCCGAACCCCCCAATGCGGCGCTGGTGCAATCCGGCACCGCGCAGACCCGTAATGATGAGGGCGAGCCTGCCGCAACCCACCCGGCCTTTGCGCCGCACCCCATCCAGGGCTGGACCCCGGATTTCATCCCGCTGGTCCTGCAAGAGGCGCTGGACAAGGGCTATTACGACGCGCTGGAGCCGGTGAGCGGCGAAGAAAGCATCGCCTGGTCCCGCAAGCTGGCCGCGCAGGAAGGCATCCTGGCGGGCATTTCCGCCGGTGCCAGCCTTGCGGCGGCGATCAAAGTGGCCGAAACGGCGCCGGAAGGCTCCGTGCTGCTGGCGATGCTGCCGGACACCGGCGAGCGCTACCTGTCGACGCCGCTGTTTGACGGCATCGAGGCCGAGATGGACGCAGATGAGGCGGCGCTTTCCGCCTCCACCCCCGGCTTCCAGTACTGAGCCATCCAAGGCGTTTCCCAAGGGCTTTTGATCGCCCTTGGGTTCGGCCGGTAATCAGGGTGAAACCTGGATATCGTCCCCCTCGGCGGGCTGCACGGCCCGCTGATAAAGGTGCCATGTGCTGTGGCCAAGGACCGGCAGGGTGACGATCAGCCCCAGAAAGGCCGGAACCAATGACAGCAGTATGGTGGCCGAGATGATTGCCGCCCATGTGAGCAAGACCAAAGGATTTTCGGACACGGCGCGGATAGAAGTCAGCATGGCGGAGACGAAATTGATCTCCCGGTCCAGCAGCATGGGCATCGCCACAACGGTCACCGTAAACAGCACCGCCGAAAGAAATGCGCCGGCGCAGGTGCCGATGGCCAGGAAGGTCCAGCCCTGCGGGGTGAAGAAGACCGCATGCAGGAACCCGTCGAAATCCGAGAAGGAGGCATTCTGAAGGGTGATCGCCAGCCAGAGCCGCACTTGGTACATCCAGACCCAGAAAATGAACAGGGTGACAAAGGCCATCCAGCCCATCTCGCGCTTGCGCTGATTGGCCATGACGGTGAGGATGTCAGACCAGCCGAAGTCCTCTCCTTTCTGCATCCGGCGCGACATCTCATAGAGCCCGGCAGCCGCAAAAGGTGCCACCAGCGGAAAGCCCACAACGGCGGGAATGATCATCCAGATCTTGCCGAGCCAGACCAGGCTCCAGACCAAGAGGATGCCGAAAACCGCATAAAACAGGCCGAAGAAGCCGCTCATGACGGGGCGGGCCAGGAAGTCGGCAAACCCGGCCTTTAGCGATGCGGTGATATCAGCCGCTGTGATCCTGTTCACCTCGGGCAGGGGTGGCAGCTGCGGCGCCGGATTGTTCTGCTGTGCGGGCTCTTTGGTTTCAGATGTCATGGCGCAGTCCTCCCAAAGCGCGGGCTGCGCTGGCCGGTTTACCAGCAGACCCGGCGGTGAAACGCGCATTTCTCCTCTTTATGGGAGTCTGCATGAGGAGAGGGTTTCGGGCAAGGGAAGTATGGCGGCGGCCATCAAGACGGCAGAGGATGCACTTGCCGCCGCCGCAGGCGTCCGGTTTTGCATCTTCTGATGCGCTCTTTTTTACCAAAGATGTTTCGCCCCGGCTGATGGCCGGGGCGCCCTGCATTTTGCAAAAAAGGATATCCAGCCTTCAGGCCACAACACGCAAGGAGGACGGGCCTCCGCCCTGCCGGGGCGGCAAATTGAACTGACCGACCAGGGAATCGAGCGTGCCGGCATCGCCGCGCAGCCGGCCGACGGATTGAACCGTCCCAGCGACAATTTCCGTATTTTCGTTGGTGGTCACACCCAGTTCATTGAGGTTCTGCGCCAGGTTCTGCAATTGTTCGGAATCGCGGGAGAAGCCTTGCGCGGATCCGGCTACACGTTCCGAAATCTCGCCCATGCGGCCGATGATCTGGTTCAGCACTTCACCGGTGTTGTTCACCTCGCTCACGCCGTTCTCGATGTGATTGGTGGCGCGGGTGATCAGCTCCTTGATTTCGGTCGCCGCATCCGAGGACCGCTGCGCAAGCGAGCGCACCTCGCCCGCGACCACCGCAAACCCGGCCCCGGCAGAACCCGCGCGGGCGGCCTCGACGGCGGCGTTCAGCGCCAGAAGGTTGGTTTGGAAGGCGATGTCGTCGATCACGCCGATGATGGTGCCGATCTGCGTGGCGCTCTGCTCAATCTCGATCATCGCAGCGACGGCGTTTTCCACCACTTTGCCGCTGGATTGCGCCTCTTGCACCGCCTGGCCGACGATGCCGTTTACCTCCAATGCGCCGCCCGCCGCATCGGCGACCGACTGGTTCAGATCGTTGAGCGCGCCGGAAATGCTCTCCAGCGTTTCAGTCTGGGTCTGGATGCGGCCGGAAAGATCACCGGAGCCGTGTTCGATACTGCCGGTCTGTGCCAGAATGCCCGAGGCGGTCTGCAGCACTTGCGCCATCATCGCAGCAATGCTTTCCAGCGCAGTGTTGAAGTCGGCGCGCAGCGGCTCGTAGGTCTCTGCCATCGGCTCATTCATCCGGAAAGCAAGGTCGCGGCGGGCGAGCGCTGCCAGACCTTCGCGCAGCCCGTCGACGGCGCGGGCCTGCTCTTCCTGTTCAGCAGCGCGTG
Organism: uncultured Paracoccaceae bacterium; assembly: GCA_913054485.1. Taxonomy (GTDB): domain Bacteria; phylum Pseudomonadota; class Alphaproteobacteria; order Rhodobacterales; family Rhodobacteraceae; genus FREY01. Next base: position 2,740 of record CAJXHQ010000044.1, on the reverse strand, counting down.
CCTCGGAGGCATCGCGCCCGGCGGCCAGTGTCACCTGCAGCGCTTCGATCCGGCGGGCGATGCTGCCCAGCTCGTCCGCGCGGGAGGCGGCAGCCAGGTGCCTGCTGTAATCACCGCCGTCAATCCGCTCCAATGCGCCGGACAGCTCGTCAAGCGGGCGGCCCAGCATCCGGCGCAGCAGCAGGAAACACAGCAGCGCCGAGGCAACCAGAAGCCCGGCTCCCAGCGCATAGTCGCGGATCAGGCCCTCGCGCAACGCCTTCAGCACCGGATCCGGGGACCAGATCATGACCAGCGCGCCGCGCATCTTGCCCTTCTTGGAGGTGATCGGAACCACCATTTCGAACCCGTCAGCCGAAAACCAGGGCTCGGCGGTTTCAATGACGGTCTGTGCGGTGGCGTCCAGTTCCGCGGCATGGGCGGCTTCGCCCATATTGGCCATCACCACGCCATCGGATTTGATCACCTTGGCGTAGGCAAAAGTCTCTCCGGCGCGTTCGCTCACATATTGCAGCCGCTCTTCAACGGTACCGGAAAAGCGAGCTGAACCGGCTGGGCCACCTGCGAGGCCGCAACAACGGTCAGCTCCCGCTCGAATTTGCGCAAGTCATCCAATGCAAGCGTTTCAAGCTTCTTGCCTACAAGAACCCCGATGGGGACAGCCGTAAACAGTGAAAACAAAGCTACAAGAACCGCTATTCGCAGGTTCATGGAATTCAAAATGGCGCGGCTGTGCACGCCTGTGGAGGAAGCCACTTGTCTACCCCTTGGGTGGTTGTTTCATTAACGCCAGGGTAGGGAAATCCGGTTTACGGCATGTAAATCTGAGTGCTGAAAGTTAACGCAATTCAACCCATCTTTCACAAAACTGTCACGTGAGTTTTACATTGCGGCTCGCTGAATTGCGGCCGGAAACAAAAAAACCGGCCGGGATGTCCCGGCCGGTTTATGTCAGTTTTTTGGCTGTCTCCGGCCAGCATGGTCAGCGGGTTTTCCAGGTTCTGGACAATCGCTTCCAGCAGCTGAGCCCCCAGCGCGCCGTCGATGACGCGGTGGTCGACCGACATGGTGACGCTCATCACGGTGGCCACTTTCAGCTCGCCGTCTTCGCCCACAACCGGCTTCTTGGCACCCGCACCCACGGCCAGGATGCCTGCGTGCGGCGGGTTCACGATGGCGTCGAAATTGTCGATGCCGAACATGCCGAGGTTGGAAATCGCAAAAGAGCCGCCCTGGTACTCATGCGGCGCCAGCTTGCGGTCGCGCGCACGGGTGGCCAGGTCTTTCATCTCTGCCGACAGGGCCGAGAGGGACTTCATGTCGCTGTCCTGCAGAACCGGGGTGAACAGCCCGCCTTCGATGGCGACGGCCACGGCCACATCTGAGGATTTCATCTTCAGAACCCGGTCGCCGGCCCAGACCGCATTGGCCTCCGGCACGGCCTGCAGCGCATTGGCCACGGCCTTGATGATGAAGTCGTTGACACTCAGCTTCACACCGCGCGCTTCCAGCTGTTTGTTCAGCTGGCTGCGGAACTTCAGCAGCGCATCTAGCTGAATGTCGCGGCGCAGGTAGAAGTGCGGGATGGTCTGCTTGGCCTCGGTCAGGCGCGCAGCGATGACCTTGCGCATACCGTCGAGCGAGATTTCCTCGTACGCGCGGCCTTCGTACATCTTGGCGACCATATCCGCAGAAGGACCCGCCGGTGCGGCAGCAGCCGGGGCCGGGGCAGCAGCAGCGGCAGGCGCAGCAGCAGCCGGTTTCGGCGCGGCAGTTGCGTTTTCCACATCCGCTTTCACGATGCGACCGCGCGGGCCGGAACCGGAAAGCTGTGCCAGATCCAGCCCCTTGTCGGCCGCGATGCGGCGCGCCAGGGGCGATGCAAAAATGCGCGAGCCGTCTGCTGCAGCCGGAGCGGCAGGGGCCGGGGCTGCCGCGGGGGCGGCGTCCTCGGAGGCCGCAGGGGCCGCCTCGGGCGCCGCGGCTGCAGGGGCAGCCGGGGCGGCGCTTGCGGAAATGTCATCCGCGCTTTCACCGTCTTCCAGCAGCACGGCGATAACAGAGTTCACCTTCACGCCTTCGGTGCCTTCGGCAATCACGATCTTGCCGACCACGCCTTCGTCCACGGCCTCAAATTCCATGGTGGCCTTGTCGGTTTCGATCTCGGCGATCAGATCGCCGGAGCTCACCGTGTCGCCTTCTTTCACCAGCCATTTGGCCAGCGTGCCTTCCTCCATGGTGGGGGAGAGGGCGGGCATCAGAATTTCTGTAGGCATCTCGTCTCTCCCTTACCGGTAGGTCACTTGTTTCACCGCCTCGATCACCTCGTCGGTGGTGATCAGCGCGTGTTTTTCGAGGTTGGCGGCATAGGGCATCGGAACGTCCTTGCCGGTGCAGGTGATGACCGGCGCGTCCAGATAGTCAAACGCCTGCTGCGTCACCTCGGAAGCGATGTAGCTGCCGACCGAACCCTGCGGCCAGCCTTCTTCAACGGTAACCAGACGGTTGGTCTTCATCACCGAAGCGATCACCGTGGGCAGGTCCATCGGGCGCAGGGTGCGCAGGTCGATGACTTCGGCCGAAATACCGTCGTCGGCCAGTTTCTCGACGGCTTCCAGTGCGTACTGCATGCCTATGCCGAAGGAAACGATGGTCACGTCTGTGCCTTCGCGCCAGATGCGGGCCTTGCCGAATGGAACAGTGTAGTCATCCAGTTTGGGCACGTCGAATGCGCGACCAT
>CAJXHQ010000043.1 GCA_913054485.1 uncultured Paracoccaceae bacterium | reverse complement strand
CCGTGCATGTCGATCTCCGACCAGCGGGCACCACGGGCTTCACCGGACCGGACGCCGGTCAGGATCAGGAAGCGGAAGGCGAGGGTGGTGGCGGAGTCGCCCAGATCGCGCACGGCCGCGTAAAATTCGCCCACGGATTCGGGTGCCAGAGCGTCAAAATGTCTGACCTTCGCCTCCACCTTCGGGAGGAGCTGCTCCACCAGTTCGGCGATGTTCCGGCGCTCCATGGGGATGGAGCCAGCCGCCTGCGCATAGTCGAAGCACGCGCCATACTGCCCGATGATCCGGCGGGCGGTGACGTTGTTCTCGCGCCAGATCTTACCGATCGCCTCTGCCAGCATCGGAGCAGTGACGTCGGCAATCGGAAGCGCGCCAATCTGCGGCAGCAGGTGCAGTTCCATGGAGCGCATCCAGCGGGCGAGGTGGGCTTCTGTTGTGCGCTTGCCGCCTTCGGCCTCAGACATGCGGGCATGGACGCGCTCGGCCGCGCCCTTGACGGTCAACTTGTTCAGGTCCGCAATGCCATCGGTCAGGCGGATGAATTTCTCCAGCTCGGCACCCTCGGCAACGGCCGCCTTTATCGCCTTGACGCGGTTCATGGCGTCGCCTTCGGACATCGGCGGTAGGGAGCCAATCTTGAACATCTTCGGCGCAGCGCCAGAGTAGGGGCGGGCGCGATACAGCCACCCCCGCTTTATGCCGTCCCGCGAGACGCGGAGGAAGAGGCCGGCGCCGAGGCTCCAATCTCCAGCGGCGAGCTTTTCCAAGTCAGCGTTGCGAGGTGCGGTTGCCATAGTGTCGAGTTCCTTTGTGATAACTAGATTGTCTGTCCTATAAACTAAGGTCAAAGACGCATTAAAACAAGGGGCTTTGCGAAAAACCATAGACACAAACAGCCCTTTTAAAGACACAGAAATAGTGAATTTAGGGTATTGCAGCGCAGACCGCAATGCTGTAACGCGCTGGGCGTCAAAAGATGCGAATCATCATCCGGGTGATGCGATAAGCTTACGCCAAGGCGTTGACTCTATCGTATCGTTTGCGACCATCAGTGCGCTTACCATCGCCCCAGTAAGGCACCCGGTCGGCAACCGGTCTGCATTGCCGGATCTTGCCGCTCCGACTTGCCAATTTGGTAAGTTTATCATTTAAAAACAAAGACTTGCGAATCATTTTGGCTCGCGCTAGCTGTTGGGCATCGCAATCAACCAAGGATCACCACGATGACCACCACCACCAGCACCGTCAAAGACTACTCCGACCCGAAGACCTGCATCAGCGCGCAGCCGAGAAGCCAGGAGGATCTAGCCGGCCTCATCGCGGATGTGGATCTGGAACTCGCTGAACTTGAAGCCCGTCGCGACGAGCTGCAGATTGAACGCCAGCGATACGCGGATGAGATGGCCGCGCTGGCGGCCTGAACACCCGGAACACCAGAATCAGATAGGGCGGCCCCTGAGAGCCGCCCTTTTTGTGTCAGCGGAACCCGAGGCCCCAAGCGAGTAAGGCCAGCCGACCTGCTGCAAACCGGAGCCGGGACATGCGGGCGGTCATGGCAGCACCGCCGATGCAGGCAGGGTCACCGGCGGCAGGTCTTCGCCAAGAAACGCCTAAACGGTCGGGCAGGGGCTGCGGTTGTCCGTTGCGACGATAACCGCCTCTGCGAGGAGGTGCCGCTCCAGTTCAACGCGGGTGGCGATGGGTTCGAAGTCGCCCTCCGGCAGGTCTGCGGTCATCCACTCAGGCAGGGGCTGTTCAGCCACGCCGGCGGCGTCGTCAGCTAAATCGGCGAGGGCTGCGATTTGGGCGGGGGTCAGGTTCTGATCAAGCATCATTGCCTTCCTTCGTGCTGCGCTGGGCGCCGTTGTCGCCACTGCCGTTGTCGTCGTCGCTGTTACCGAGCTCGCCGTCGTCGTCGTCATCGAGATCACCGGCATCTAGTGCCGTCTGGCTGGTGCGGGCTGCGGATTGCTTGGCCTCAAGTTCGAAGAGGCCGAGCTCTTCCTTGAGTCTCAGTTCGCGGGCCTGCTGATAAATCAGCTCCTCATAGTCCTCGCCGATGAGCGCTGCCTCACGCTCAAGGCTGGAATAGCCGCTGCTGAGGCGCTGGTCCGCGGCTTTGGCTGCCTTGGATGGATCAGGTTCGATGACCGGCGGGCCTGTCCAGACACTGCGCAGGATCGCGTTCCGCTCCGGGCCGTAGAACGTGGCCTCGCGCGGCAGAAGATCCAGGCGCCGGATCAGCAGCTCCTCGACAAACGCGCCGAACATCCAGCGGCAGGTGGGAGTGATTAGGCGTTCCCTGCGGCCCGCCTGAATGCGGGCAGAGAGGGCACCGGACACCTTGGCTGCGGAGAACGAAACCTTACTGAAATCGCCGCTGTATTCTGCCAAGCCAAGGCCGTGGTTGCTGGCGACACCTGCGCGCATCTCTTTGAGGAAGCCGGCGATCTCGACATTGCCGGCCGCAGCGGCTTTCATCTCTAAATCTTCATCAGGGAGCATATGCACGACTTTGGCGTTGTGTCCGCTCACCTTCGGTTGGTTCGCCGCGTAAAAAGATCCACGCGCAGCTTGAAACTTCTGCATGGCGGAGAGGAAATTGCTCACACCGTCGCTTTGCGGGTCTGTGCTTTGGGCACCCAGCGCCGTCGCGACATCGGACCATGAGGCGTTGCTGCGGACCACGACAGCCATCACCGACTGAAGAACCGCAGCCTGCAGGGTCGCATCCTCTGTGCGCTTCAGCATTCGGGCAGCGCGAAGGCTGGCAACCAGCGGGCTGATGCCGCGACTTTGTTCCGCCCTCGTGGGGTCCAGGGCGTGGAAGATCCGCATGCGGCCGTTGCGGCCCCACTTGGGGTATCGGGTCCACTTCAGCTTGCTGCGCTGGGCGCTGCGCCCGGTGCTGGGAGCGAGGTCACGGGGATGCCGGCTGGCAATCCAGTATGCAATCGGCTCGCCCTGGCTGTTGTACTCCACGCCCTGACGGATGTCGCGGTCGCGCATGGCGGTCGGGTTATCCTTGGGATCGGACAGGCGCGACGGGTCGATGATGCGGAACGCCGTCTGCATCTCTCCTGGCAGCGGGCTGCGCCGCGGCTCGAACGACGCCAGGATCTCGCCGTGCTGCATCGCCGATTGCGTCAGCGTCGCACTGAGCGCCGGCCAGTTCAAAATCCGGCGAATATCAACGCTGTTCGCGTCGCTGGAGGTGTAGCCGCGCCACTCAGACTCAAGCGTAGCTGCGAATTCGCGCGCCCAGTCTTCGGTGCCGCCGGGGATTGCGCGCCAGTCGGGGCGGGCGCTCAGCTTCAGGCCGTGCGGCCCGACGATGGCCGCGACGTGCTGCTGCATCGCGCCGGCTTCATTGGAGGAATTGTTCTGAAGGTCGATCACGCGCCCGGTGGCGGTCTCGCCCGCCTGGGCGACGTCCAGATCAACCGACTGCGGAGGGCCACCCCAGCAGCCGAGATCGGCAGCTGCACCAGCGTCGCCGCCGTGATTATCGCCAGCCTGATAGCCCGCCTGTTGCTCGGGCAGGGCGTGCTGGTGATATGCAGAGGGATTCAAGCGATCATGTAGGCTGGGCGAGTCGATGATCTCCGCGGCAGCTTCGGGGATGGTCTCGGGGATGGATGCGGGGGCGCCAGAGATGGCGGATTTGAGTCGTTCAAACATGGGGGCTTAGGTTCCGGTGCTGGGGTGTTCAGGTTGCGGTTCAGGTTGCTGGGTTCAGGTGATCAGAAGCCGACCTCGAAGTCGGCAGACGCGCCGTCTTCGACAAGGAGGCAAAGCTCATCCAGGGCGTCGGGCGTGAGCGGGCAGGCCTGCGCGGCGGCAGAAAGCGGGTCCAGCAGGTCTGTATACTTGGCGTCCAGCATGTCGCCCCAGACGGTAGAGGGCAGGGGCTCCGCCCAGATCACGCGCATTGTTCCGTCCGCCTGCAGGCCGCCGTCGATCAGCAGGGTTTTGATGCCTGCGGAGGTGTTCATGCCGCCCCAGACAATCCCACGGACGCGCATCGCCTCGGCGAGAGTCATCCCCGGCTTGATTGCGCCGGGGGATTCCATGGTGGAAACGGGTGCGGGCGCGCGGCTGGCGCTCATGCCGACACCCCGCACGCTGCGTCGGAGAACCGTGGCCAGCCGCCGGTATCGGAGTCAGCTGTGCGCTGGGCGGCGGGGCGGTTGGCGGCGTGGTGGCTTGCGAGGCTTCGCTTCCATGCCTCGGTTCGGCGCCGGTTCTCGGCGGACACGGCCGTAAGCAGGATCTGCATGCCAGCGTCAGCGCTAGCGCTTTGGATGCGTTCGACATCGGCGTTCCAGCGCCGACGGGCGGCATAGAGGCGCTCCCCGCGCTCGGTGCCGGTGCAGTGCAGGGCGGCGAATTCAGCCCCCATCAGCCAAAACCGGGCGGCGCGGTAAAGGGCCAGCACATGGCCCTTCGCCCAGACGGGCGTTTTCAGCCCGGTGCTGTGCAGCGGTTCGACGCAGGCGCTAGCAGCTAGCGGCGAGAATTTGAGGACGCCCAGCGCCTTGCGCTCTTGCAGCTTGCGCCAGTCATTGGCGTGCATCAGGTGACCGATTGCGAGGTCCAATGCCTCGATGTGGCACGGGTGGTCCGCGGCGTCGGCGATGTGCTCTTCGATCATCGTCTGGACGTCGTGGGTTGCAACCAGGGGGCAAGCGGGATCGGAAAGGAAAGCGCGCTCATCTTTTTCGATGAGGTCTGCGGGTTTGCTGTTGCAGCGGTCGGTATTCATGGCGTAAGCCTCTTGCAAGAGCCACTAGCAACACCATTTGGTCCTCTGTCGGTGTCGCCAAAAGCGGCGGGTTAAGTTGAAGAAGAGAGCGCCGGGTTGCCGCCCATTGGCGCTCTTTTCGTATCTGCACCTAAGCGCTGCTTGTCGCCGTGCAAGACGCCCCCAAAGAAAATCATTGACTTTTTTGAACTTACTCTCGCTGGAGGCCTTAACGCGGGAGGGCGCCTCACCTATGTTGACCCCCAGACGACAATGCTAGTTTAAAAAAATGGAGTCAGATTCGTGACTTGCCCGAAATACATGGCCGCAACAGAGCGCGCCGCCGAGGCTTGTGGTCTCGTGACGATTGATTCGGTTTGTGAGATCATCGGCCTCACATACGCCGGGTTTCATCGCATCCAGCAGACCGGCGTGGTGCCGGAAGCCATTGGACGACTAGGCGCAAAAAAGGTCTGGGATCGCCGGTTCTGGGAACGCGTGGCACAGATCGCCGAGGTAGTGGGCGGCGGTCAATCTTCCATGCGGTTCGGCATCTCGGCAGTGCAGGCAATCGACGCCGGTCACCTTGCTCATGAGGGCGCGGAAGGGGAAGCGGAGGCGCAATCTGAGCGCGAGGCGCGTGCGCTGGCCCTGATCGACCGGATCAGCAAAACACCGCGTGAAGATCGCGTTGCCGTCCTCCTGGCGGAAGCCGATGGATTGAAGGTAGCGGAAGCAGCGACGGCCGAAGTCGAAGCGGCAGAAGAAATCAAGGAAGAGGAACTGGCCTGAAAAAGTAAAGGCCGGGCGCGCCAGCGCTCCGGCCTTCTAGGTGAGTGAGTAAAGACGACAGTCTACACCACACATGAACAACGCCAAGATATGGCGCTCCAGTGCAGGCTGCAACCTATTTTTCTCGCTCATTTCGCCAAAAAGCACGAAATGACAGAGAATATGCTGAATATCACAGACACCAAGCCAGCGAACGACAGCATGCGCAACGCCGCGCGGGATCACGTCGAGGCCGGATTCAACCTGATTCGGCTGCACCGGATGACCCCCGAAGGCGCTTGCACCTGCTACAAAGGCGAAGCGTGCGGTCAGTTGGGCAAGCACCCGATGGACCGCAAGGACGCGCGCCCAGACTACCAGACGCATGACGCGCTGCTTCAGGTTCAGCTGGACGGCGGGCACTTCGATCAGAGCTTCGGTGTGCTACTGGATGGAACCGACACGCTGGTCGTGGACATCGACGCCCGGAATGGCGGCCTGATCGGCTTTGAGAAACTGGTCGCGGATTTCCCTGAGGTCGCTGGAGCGGGATATATCGTCGAAACAGGATCTGGTGGCGGCTCGCGGCACCTCTATTTCACCGCGCCGAAAGGCCTGCGCCTGAAGTCCGCGCTGAAGGAATATCCCGGCATCGACTTCAAATCGACCGGCTGGGTGGTGGCTCCGGGCTCGCTGCACAAGTCTGGCGGTCGCTACTCTGTCGCGCTGGGCAGCCTTGACGACATCGACGCGGCACCTGATGGCCTGCTCGAAGCGCTGAAGAAACCGACCACTGAGGAGGTCCTCGCGCGCCGGGGCATCAAGGGCCAACTCTCCGAAAGCGCCGAACACTTCACCGATATGCTGACCTTCATTGAGCCAAAGGAATACGAGACCTGGATCGCGGTCGGCATGGCCCTGAAGGCTGCATTGGATGATGACGGCTTTCACCTCTGGGATAGCTGGTCGAGCACCGCGGACTCCTACAATCCCGATGAGATGCTCGGCAAATGGGACTCCTTCGACGTGGAGGAGATCACCGGCGGCAAGATCCTGTGGCTTGCCCGGCAGGGTGGCTATGAAGGCGGTGCCGGGCCGGAGTATACCCGGATGCGCGCCGAGGAAATCTGGAAGACCGCTCAGGACGTCGAGGGCACGCCCGGCGAGGCGTGGATGCGGGGGCAAGGCTTCGGCAACGCCGGACCTGCACTGCGGTTCTATGAGGACTCCCGGCTCGGCCCGGTGGTGGTCGCCCGGAACACCGTGGGCGGCATCGTGCGCTTGCCCCTGTCCGGCGGCGAGGTCTGGCCCATGGGTCCAGCGGACGGCGGAGTCGTTGTCTTGTCGCACGGCGAGAGCGTCGTCTTCGCGGTGGATCTGGCGGACGGGCTGCGGCTCCTGGCTCGCTTCCAAGAGGCAGGTAAGTCGGTCTGCGTCGTGGCGATGATTAAGGATCAGAACCTTGGCGGCATGAAGCCCAGCTCGGCATTCAGCGCCGCGGCTGTCTATGCGACGAACGAAGCCGAGGCGTGGTTCGCCGGGTATCTGGATGACCTCTGGCGGAAGGCCGGGGCCTGTGGCGTCCGGCTGTTTGGGCCTGCGGCGGGGGTGGCGTGATGGCGGTCACAACTGATCCCTTCGATTTTCTGTCGGATGTCGGCTACGCGTCGATCTCGGGCGAGGAGGTCCGCGAAGGCAGGAGCAAGCGGCTTGCGGCCTCTGCAAACTGGAACACCTTGCCGGACGTCGAAGGTGCTCGCGATGAGGTCGCGCAGGCGGTCTCCGATTTTCTGATCGACAGTGAGTCCGTTCACCGGAAGGCCAAACCGGGGCACCTGCTGGTGCTGCGCGCTGACATGGGCGTGGGCAAGTCCCGCACCATGATTCACCAGATCGCACGCCGGGCGAAAGAAGATCCGAATTTCCGAATCCTGATCATCACGCAATCGCACGGCATCGCCAAAGAGCACATGAAAGAGCTGGACGCGCTGGGCATTGCATCGGCGCGCTACATCGGGCCGCAGCAGCCGGACCCGGTCGCAAGCCCCGACGCCGAAGACGATGACATCGCAGTGGACAGCGCCGAGATCCCGGCCTGCCGCCGCCTTGCCGACCTGCTGGCGGTTCAAGGTGCTGGCGGCCGTCTGGAGTCGCTGTGCGGGGAGGGCGCGGACATGTGCCCCCATTGCCCCCATGCATCGAACCCTCGCGCGAACTGGTGTTATTACCGCCAGCAATCGGGCAAAGGCGCGGCGCGGCAGAAACTGGCGGCGGCTCAGGTGGTATTCGTGGCGGGCGGTCAGGCCTTCACCCGGCTACCTGCCGCCATCAAACGTGCCGGCGACTGGCAGCCCATGCTGAAGGTCTACCTGCCCGAGCACATGAGGGAGGATTTCGACGGCAAGGATGATGAACCGGTCCACACCTGGATCGCGGACGACATGCGGTCCCCTGATGAGCCTGCCGCCTCGGATTTCTCACACATTTGGGTCGATGAGCTTCAGCCGGCTACGCTGGTGCGGGACAGTAAGGGCCGGAAGGACTACGGCCGCTCGATCCTCACGTCCTGCCTGGATGACGTGCGGAACATCTGGGATCTTTCCCTACAGCACGGCTCGGTCGAAGCCCGCTGCCGGGCCGTCGCTCGGGCATATGAGGATGTCGCGCTCAACGGAGTCGAGGGTGGCGGATACCTTCCGGCGCTGGGCAACATCAAGGACATCGGCGATGAGGCGAAGGAGGCTGCCCTAGCGGAGGGCAAGAGCGAGAAAGACGCCAAGGCCGCGAAGAAGGAAGCGGAGGAGGCAGCCGCCCCAGCCGTGGCCTCCCGCGTGGTGGCAGCCATCGCTGAAACCTTCGAAAGTCTGCGCCCGGCCCTGGAGGCGGCAGGCGATGCTGCGGCACTCATGCCGACCATGCCGGGGCGCATCTCCCTCACGGGCGTGTCGAGAACTGGTGTGACCCTGCCCGAACTGATCGCGGCCCGCTCTGTGCTCTGGGCCTTCAAGGTGGATCTCGGCAACATGTCCACGATGGACGCCGCGGAGATCGTCGCGCGCAGCGGACTCATCGGCGAGATCAACGGGCAGGTGCAAACCCTCATCAACATCTGCAACGTGCTTGTGACCGCCATGAAGGGCGCGTGGGATGCGCAATCGTTCGCTCCTGCGGACGCTGCGGCGGCCGCTGCGGGCAACGACTTGGGGCTCGACTCCGGGGAGCCCGGCGACCAAAATCGCCTGATCGACCCACTGCCCGGCATCGAGGTGCATCGGGCAAGCGCGGCTGGCGAAGAGGGCCGGTATTATCTGAATCTCGCATACCTGCCCAATCTGGCGCAGGTCTATTCGCAGGTTCCGACCGTCCTTACCGACGCGACCGCGGACATCGCCAAGCTGGAATGCCTCTGGGGCAAGGGCCATGTCGGAGACGTGGGAAGCCCGATTGTTCAGGATGGCGAAGGCGTGCGCCGGGTCCAGTTGGTCGACTCGGGGATGTCGCACGGCATCCTGGCACCGCGGCTCCGCGACGGGCGCCCAGCGCTGGGCGTGGAAGACTTCAAGGTCCAGGTTAGGAACAGCATGCGCGCCGGGGTGCGGACAGCAGCGGCTGCCGGTGCAGCGGGTGTGATCACAGAGGCCGGAATGAACGTGGCGAAGGGTGGAGCGCTGACCGCCCCCATGGCCTCGGGCGAATTCCTGCGTCAAGTCTTCCCGGCGATCATCCACCACATGCTGATCGGGCACTGGAACGGCAACCGGGGCAGCAACCGCTTCAAAGAGGCCCGCGTTCACTCCGGCGTCGGTCGGACAACGCCATATGTGCGCGACGCTGAGCGGCTGGCGGAGGCGCTGTTCAATCACCCCCTGCAGCGCGCCGAGAGACAAGCATGTGTCTTACCCGAAGGCTGAGGTCGAGCTGATCCTGAAGAGCGGCCGTGTCGTCAACATGGATGTCGATAAGCACCCCGACCCCTATGTGGAATCCGTGCGACGTGAGATCTGTGAGGATGAGGTGTCGCAGGGCGGCCCCGATGGCCGCGCCCGTGGTGTGAACCGCGGAGCCGATGACCCGACCCTCAATGACCGAGCGTCCGCCGTGCCGACTGACCGCGCGATTGACGACGTCTACACCAAGTCGGAATGGAACGTCACCGGCGGGCCGCTGGGAGCCTGTCTGGCGGTCGGCGTGTGGCCGCTGGAGGGTAACGGCCGCGGACTGGTCATGCAGGCTGCAGGGCTGCGCCTGATGCAGCTCTGGGGCAATCCGGGCGGCGTCATCGAATACGGCGGAGTCGAGGTCAGGAATCCGGCACTGCTGGTGCAGCCCGGTGAAGAGATGACCGGGGCCGCATGTGGCCGCCGCCTCAAGGATCTGCGCGGGACCTCCCCGGCGCTGGGCGACGTCCTGAGCGCAGTTGACTCAGGTTTCGGGGGTGAGGGCATGGCAACCATCCCCGGCGGTCTGGAGCTGCACCCGGAGGGCTGGCACGAGGTCACCATCCGGGCGAACGGCGTCAACGTGAGGACCATGGCAAAGGGCAAGGCCGCTGCAGAAGCACAGGCCCGCGCAGAGGCAGTCATGTCCGCGCTGGGCACTCATGAAGGTGAGTCCCGTGACATTGGTCAGGCGACCGCCATCGCCGCCGGTGCCGAGCCTGAGAGCCAGGGCCGCATGACTCAGCTGGACATCGCCAGCAATGCTCTGGCGTCCGGTTGGGACCGTCATGGCGTGGTGATCCACTCCGGCCGTCAAGCCTTCCGCGCCATGCCTGACATCTGGTCCTCTGAGCCCTCCGCAAGGCGTCACCGGATTGAAGTCCTTCAGGCGTTCGATGGGGCAAAACCGGTTCCGGGCGTTTTTGAAGAAGGGGTTGCTAAATGCGTCACGAGTTCGAAAAGGGGCGTTAGGCTCTATAAGGATTCTATTCTTATAGCATCGAACGCCCCTTTTGGGGTTTCGTGGCGCATTTATGAAACGACCTTCAAAAACGCCCGAATCTTAACATGTGAAGCATCTGATCTCCTAGAGGCCGCGATCCATGATCATGAATTCTTCGCTGGTGCGCTGGGCGAGAACCCGGTCGCGCTAATCCGGTAATCCACCACGCACAGCGATGCCCAGCGCCGCGAGAAGGTGCTGGCGACTGTCCGGCTGCCTGATCACATTGACGCCCCCGAACTGCTGGCGGAGGCCTTCGCTGCTGATGAAGGTGAATCCGGTGACGACCGCCTGGATGCCGCACGCCAGCGCGTCGAGGATGCGCAAGCACGGGAGGCGGAAGCGCTGGAGAGGCGGGACTCAGCCAAGGCCGCGGCTGATGTCGCAAAGGCAGCCTTCGACGCCAAGAAAGTCAGCAAGGGGGATTGGCTGGCCGCCCGTGCCGCAGTGAAGCCGTTCCGCGCGGCCCTAAAGGAAGCCAAGTCGAAAGCCGTCCTGGCGCGCAAGTTTCTGCGTCAGGTCGAAAAGGAATCCTCGGCGAAGATTGCAGCGCCCGGCAAGGCTATGGAGGATCTGGAGCGGGCCGCGTTTGAGCCGGTGCAGAAGCTCCTCGGCGAGGCCGCCCGCGACTTTGAGCTTATCGCCGTGTCGCCGTTCGGTGTTCACCTGGATCTCCGCCCTGCCTTTGAGGCTGAGGACTCCGAAGCGCTGGGCGTCCCGCATATCGATCCCGATGAGACCCCAGAGGAAGCTGCGGCCGCGCTGGAGGCCGCCATCGAGGCCGCAGCAGACCGTGCCGCACTGGAAGTCCGCGAGATGATCGAGTCAGCGGCTAGGGTGGCGGCATATGAGGAGCGCATGCGGGAGATGGCAGAGGACTTTGCCGCGCATCATGCCGCTCTGCACAGGATGGCGACCTGTCCAGACGGCAGGCTGATGATGGAGGGGGTTAGGTAGTCTCGCAGGCCTTGTATTGCCGCCCCTGGCGCTGGTATCCCTCAGCTTGAACACAGCGATACGAGGCAATGATGATTACACCAAGTCAATGCCGGGCGGCCCGCGGTGCCCTGGCTCTGAACGTCAAACAGCTTTCCGAGCTATCAGCGGGCCATGCCGCTGCGCCTCTGCACCGCGCCACCATATCCAAGTTCGAAGCATCGACCGACCGCCACCCGGCTGGCGCGGCCTCCACATCGGCAACGCTGAAGGCGACTTTGGAAGCCGCCGGTGCGGTCTTCCGGGATGGCGGAGTGTTCGTCAGCGCAGAAGGCCACGCCGGAATCGCTGAGCGGCTCGCTGAGGTGCAGGGCGGTTGAAGTCCACCGGATAGTCACCAGATCATGAGCACGGGGTTGTTCTTACCCCTTTCCTGTCTCCTGAAGCCCT
>CAJXHQ010000042.1 GCA_913054485.1 uncultured Paracoccaceae bacterium | reverse complement strand
ATTCTCACCTCGCTTCTGCACAAAGTGCAAGGCACGATCCTGACGCCCTACACTGGTGATACCGAGGTCTGGTACACCGCCTATCGCGATCAGGACATCCGCCGCATGCGCCATTACCCGGACCCGCCTCAGCGGGACGACTGGCTTTTGGCGCTGCGGCATTCCGTTCAAATGGAGGCAGACTTCTGATGGCACCTTTGAAAACCGCACTCGCCGCTGCGGCGCTGGCCGGCCTGACCGCGGCGCCAGCTGCCCTTGCCCAGACACAGGCTGCGGCCGCGGACCCGGCAAATTTTGCGTCGGAGAATGCGATCCTGGACACGGCGATCCCCTTTGCCATCGGCGCACGGGAAGCCCGCCAGTCGCTGCGCGGCGCTTTTGGCTGGCCGACGTTTCAGGAAGGCCTGGTGGAGGGGGTTTATTTCCGCTTCGACCCGGACGGCTATGCCCGTTTTGCGCCGACGCCCCGGCTTGACACCGATGTGTTCGAAGTGGTCTGCCGGCCGCGCACCTACACCTGCATGGGCCGCAAGGGCGATCTTACTGTTCTCCTGAACAACCGCGGCCAGCTGCAGCTGAAGATCGAAGGTGTGCAGCAAGGCGACAGTTTCTTTGTCTCCGAAGCGGTGAATGAGATCCAGATTCCCGACCGGGTGCTGCAGCCGCTGGGTATGCAGATGGAGACTTTGCTGGCCACCGGCAGCGAGCTGACGGTCCGGCGCGGCGACAACCAGGTTACACAGATGTCGCTGAAAGGCTTTTCGGCTGTCACGGCCTACCTGCGCTGGATCGCAGCGCGGCAGGATTACAGCGTGCTGCCGCGCGGCTGGCCGGTGCCCAATTCGCAGGGTGAAGACAGCACTGCCGCGATGACGCAGGCCGGCAATTGGGCCTCTCCCATGCCGCAGCCTCAGATCCTGGGCCCGGGGTTTGCCCCCTCTGGCGGAATCGCGCCCGTTGAAAGCGAAGTGGCGGAGGTGCGCGGTGAACTGAACATTCTGCGAGAGCTGCTGCTGGAGCGCAGCGGCCAGCCTGCGGATGCGGTTCCAGTGCAGCCGGCAGACGCCGGCCTGAATGACAGGGTCGCCGAGCTGCAGCAGGTTGCGGAGGAGATCCGGCAGGAAATCAGTGCTTTACAGCAGCAAGGCGGCGGTGCCGGAATGGAAACCCGCCCCGGCTGGCCGGCCGGCACGGGGCTGCCGGCGGCGGCTGACCCGGCCGGGACCGCCCTGCCGCCAATGGGCGGGGCGGTATTGCTGGCGGATCAGCTCCAAAGCGCAGCCCTGGGACAGCAGGGCGCGCCAGCGGTGCAGGAAAGCGAGGCCGAGCAGACAGCGCGCCGGCTGCAATACCTGATGAGCGAGCTTGGAATGGATCTCGGCACGGCAGTGGCGGTGCTGCAGATGAGGGCGCCGGCGGCAGGGCTGCCCGCAACGTCGCCTGCTGCCCGTGCGGCCGCACCTATGCAGCCGCACGCGGCGGCGCTGCCTGCGGCGGCGGGCCAGCTGTACCAAGATGATGTGGTTGAGCAGATTCTGCAGGAGCTGGAAAGCGAAGCCGCGCCGTCACCTGATGCGGCCGCGGTGCCGCAGGATTATCAACTTTTGTCGCGGTATTTCCAGTCTCAGCAATAGCGCGGCCTGCCGCTTCCGGGAGGCTGTTAACGGATGTGAATAACCGATTTATTCCGGTTTACGCCGGAAAAGTCTGTGTAGCGAGTAATTTCCGAGGGTGAGTGAAATGGCAAAAAAAGAAAGTGGAGATACGGTCCATAAGATCATCGGGACGGTGCAGGATGATGTGATCTCCACCGGGCCGGGCGGTACCGTGGCGGGTAAAACGGAGGTGGATCATATCAATGGCCATGCCGGCAGCGACACCATTTCTACCGGCCCAGGCAGCGATCTGGCGGCCGGGGATATGGTTGGCGATGAATGGACCTTTGTCGACGGCCGCTGGGTGTACAACCCGGACCTGATCAACACGGCCAGTAAGCCGGTCACCAGAGACTATAATGACGTGATCCAGACCGGGGCCGGCGATGATGTGCTGCTGGGCAACGGCGGACAGGATGTTCTGGACGCCGGCGACGGAGCCGATCTGATCAATGCGGGTACCGGATGGGATACGGCCTTAGGGGGCAGCGGCAATGACACGCTGAACCTTGAAGCTGGCAATGATTCAGCCGAAGGCGGCGATGGGGCCGACATCGTCAACGCGGGCGACGGCAATGATCTGGTTTACGGCGACAGCAAGGGGGAGAACCTGCTTGCCGGCGGTGACGGGCAGGCGGCGCTCAACTCGATGAGCCAGTTCGGAGCCGCTGGAAATTGGAAATACATGATGGAAGACGGGCATGAATGCATGTCCCAGTCCTTCGAGACCGAAGCGGATGAGATCTACACTGTCAGCTTTGAATTGGCGGCTAACCTGCAAGGCGGCAGCAGTTCCGGGACCGTGGAAGTCCTCTGGAACGGTGAAGTTGCGGGTACGTTCAGCGTTGTTTCGGGCGTGTTTCAGACCCATGAGGTGGAGGTTGTCGGGGATGGCAGCGATGGCGAGCTTACGTTCCGCGAGGTGCAGCCGCAGGCGGCTGCAGGGCCTGAAATCCACGCAGGCGGAGCAGTCAGCTACTACAATAAGGAGATCACGGTTGGCAGCGAAAGCGTCGAGGTTGCCGCTTTTGCGCCCGGACAGGCCAAGCTTTACCAGGTGATCGACGGGCAGCTGAACGTATTTGATACCGCCAGCGGTGATTACCAGTTGGCGGGCGATCCGACTGGGCTGAAAATAAATGCGATCGGCTTCAACACCCAAGACGACCTGATCTACGGCATTGCCAAGAAGGCGGGTACGGATGCCTTGGGCAACCCGGTTGAATCCAGCAACCTTGTGGCGCTGGATGCCCAGGGCAACGCCTACCGTATCGGTGATACGCCGGTCTATGACTACGTCGGCGATTTCGATGATGAGGGCAATCTTTGGACTTTCCAGTCCGGGCTGAACCGTGTGACGCGGATCGATGTCGACAAGCTGGATGCCAACGGCGATCCGGAATCGGTCCATTTCGATCTGCCGGATGATCTCTTTGGCGGGCGTACCTACGACATCGCTTATAATTCTGAAGATGGCGCGTTCTACGCGGTGGCTCCTCCGAAGAGCCATGGCGGCGAAGGGCTGCTGGTGCGGCTGGATATTTCGGACATCGAGGAAGGTGGCGCGCCCGAAATCACAACCCTCCCAATCAACGGAACCCTGGTCGGCGGAAGCATGGCTGGCGGTATGCCGAAGGGAGCCTATGGCGCGGTCTTCTTGGATGGTGACGGCAATCTCTACTTCGGCCTGAACCGAGGCGACCATGACATGGACGGTTCGACCGGGGCGACCGGGGGCATTTTCAAAGTGGAGGCTGACTGGGGCGGCGGCGCGGCCTATTGCGAGCTGATGAGCGCAGCGCAAGCCACCGGCAGCAACGACGGTGCGGTCGATCCGCGCTCGGCAGATGCTTTCATGGAGGTGGATGCGGAGGCCACGGTGCTGATCCGTAACCCTTCGGTCACTGAGAACTCCGGTGGCAATGACACGTTGCGCGGCGGCGAGGGCGATGACCGGATGTTCGGCGGCGGTGGTATGATGAGCTGATGGGCGGGGCTGATGATGACTTTCTGCAAGGTGATTCCGGCCATGATCGCCTGCATGGCAATAGCGGCGATGACACGCTCGGCGGCGGCAGCGGAGACGACAAAGTGATGGGCGGCAGCGGCGATGACAGCCTCTCTGGCGGTACCGGAAAGGATTTCCTCAGCGGCGGCAGCGGCAGCGGCAGCGATGCTCTGGAGGGTGGCACCGGCGCGGACAAGCTGGTGGGCGGTACCGGGTCGGACACGCTGGAAGGCGGCGCCGGCAATGACCATCTCTGGGGTGGCAACTGGAGCGCGGACGGGGCAGGCGACACCTTTGTTGTGTCCGGCGGCGGCCGCGATATGGTGCATGACTTTGAGGCCGCTCATGACACTATCGATCTCTCTGCCTACGGGCTGGAGTTCGCAGATGTGAAGGCCATGATGAAAGATGCAGGCTGGGCTACCGAGATTGACCTCAGCCAGCTGACCGGCGGTCAGGCGGGCGATAAGCTGATCCTGAAATCCATTGATCCCGATGACCTGGACGAAAGCAATTTCATCCTCTGAAGGAGGCCGGATCCGTGTCCCAGAAAAAACTCTCTGCACTGCGGCAGATGATCCTGCCGCTGGTGCTGCTCAGCGCCGTCAGCAACCTGGCTGTGCTGATCAGCCCGGTCTTCATGATGCAGGTGCTGGACCGGGTAGTGCCCAGCGGCAATATGCACACGCTGACCCTGCTGCTGGTCTTGGCGCTGGCGGCGGTAGCGTTGCAGCACGCGGTGGAGTTCATCCGGGAAAACACTCTGCAGCGCTCCGCGCGCTGGGTGGAACGGGTCTGCCTGCCCGGCTTCCTGCAGACGCCGGGGCCGCGAACCCCAGGCCAGTTGCGCAGCTTGATGGAGTTCAGCGGACGATTGGAGGGGCCGGCGGCGCTGTCGCTGGCCGATCTTCCCTGGCTGCCGCTGCTCCTGGCCGCTCTATTTCTGGTGCATTGGAGTTTTTCCTTCTCGCGCTCGCAGTGACCGCTCTGATGGTACTGACGCGCTGCGCCGGGCAGTATTACACGGGCGCAGGTGAAGCTGCCAATGCTGAGGCCGGACGGGTAGAAGCCGCGGCGCTGGCCAATGCGACGGATTTCGCATCGCTGTCCGGCATGCCGGGCCTGTCGCAAAACCTGTTGCGCCGCTATGGCCTGCAGCAGGCCAACCGCCATGCATTGGAGAACAGCCTGATTTATTCCCGTGCCGGGCAGAAGGCAGGGCTGGGCTTTTTGCGCGTAGCGGCGCAGCTGCTGGGCCTTAGCCTCGGGGCGGCACTGGTCTCTGCCGGTCAGCTGACGGCCGGCGGCATGATTGCAGCGTCCATTATTCTGACCCGCACGGTGACTTTGCTGGATGCCTCCTGGGCGTCCTGGCCGCAAATGCGCGGCTTGCTGCACGACCTGCGCGGGCTCGAACACGCCGCCTCTGCGGCTCTGCCGCCAGCGACGGAAATCCCGGACCTGTCGGGAAGCCTGCGCTGCGAGACCCTGATCTTCCCGCGGGGCGGGGGGGCACCGCCGTGGCTGGACCGGATCAGCTTTGCCCTAAAACCCGGCGAATGCCTTGCAATTGTGGGACCATCGGGCAGCGGTAAATCAACCTTGCTGGAGGCTATGGCCGGGATCAGCCCCTGCCCGATCGGAGCGGTTTTCCTGGAGGAAAGCGAGGTGCGCAGCCTGCCGCCGGCAACACTCGTGCAGCACATCGGTTACTTGCCGCAGCGTGCGACCCTGTTTCCCGGCACCCTCGCGGATAACATCTGCGGTTTCGACCCCGCGCCGGAGGATGCCCAGATCGTGGCCGCGGCCAAAACGGCCGGTGTGCACGGCCTGATATCAGAGCTGCCGGATTCTTATGCCACCGACGCAGGACGCGACCAGCATCTTCTGTCCGCCGGGCAGGTCCAGCGCGTCGCCTTGGCCCGGGCGATCTTTGCTGCTCCGCG
This sequence comes from uncultured Paracoccaceae bacterium, assembly GCA_913054485.1. GTDB lineage: Bacteria > Pseudomonadota > Alphaproteobacteria > Rhodobacterales > Rhodobacteraceae > FREY01. Next base: position 6,289 of record CAJXHQ010000042.1, on the reverse strand, counting down.
CTATCTGTTTCTGGATGAACCCAACGCGCTCTTGGACGGGCAGGGTGAGCGGCAGCTTTGTGATGCGCTGGCGCGGCTCAAAGAGCAGGGCACCACGATTGTCATGGTGCTGCACCGATCCGGGATCATGGGGCTGGCCGACAAGGTTCTTGTGCTGGACAACGGCCGGGCAAGCGACTTTGGTTCGCGGTCCGAAGTTCTGGGCCGCATGGGCACCGGCCGCCGCCGGATCGAGCTGCCGCTGAGGCCGGAGTCCTTGCAAGACCTGTCCGATTGGGTGGCCGCGCAATTCAGCCGCGCCGGAGACGAGCCCTTCAGCCAGCGGGCCCGGCTAATCGCCACCGAACTGTTTTCTGCAGCGATTGCCGACGGCAAGCCCAAGGGCTCCCGCCGGGCGCAGTTCGAGTTCAAGTTCCTCGATGACAGCCGCTGCGAGATCACCCTCTCGGAAAACAATCCGACCGAAGCGGAGAAGAAACTTAAGAAAGTCGCTGCCTGCCTGCGCGCGCCGCAAGCGGATTTGAGTGGCCTTGAACCGGATGAACGCGCGCTGGCACTGGTCTCGCAGATCAGCGACCGCATGGAGGTGCGCAACGTGGATGGCAGGTCTCATTTCTTTGCGGCTGTCTCGCACCGGGAAGGCGCGCCGGCCGGCGCGGTGCCGCATTGAGCGCGGCTGCGGAACCTGATGAGGCAAGGCTGCCCCGAGCGCTGACCCGGCCGCTTTGGGGCGGGTTTGTATTGGTTGGCCTGTTTCTGGCAGCGGCGGCCGCCTGGTCGCTGAAGGCTCCGCTTGCTACATCGGTTCATGCAGCCGGTCATCTTGTAGCCCTGCGGCCCAGTTATGAAATTCAGCATCCTTTCGGCGGCCGGATTGGCCAGGTCCTGGTGGATGAGCATCAAAAGGTCGCTGAGGGCACATCCTTGGTGCGGATGGAGACCGCTTCGCAGTCGGCGCAATTGGCGGAGATTACGGACCAGGTTGCGGTGCTCATGCAGGAAAGCTCTGCTGTGCAGGAATATCTTGAAAATTCGCAAGCGGCGGCGGCAGCGGCGTCCAGCGTAATCGAGAGGCGGTTCGCTGCCATGTACCGGGCAGTGGTTCTGGATATCCAGGCTGCCCGTGCGCAGGGCGAAGCGCTGCGGCGTCAGGCGGCGGTTCTGGAAGCGCGGGTTGCGGCAGGGCAGGACCAGCGCAGCTCCATGCGGGACCGCTACGAGCGGCAGGTGGGGCTGGTGGAAAAGGGCAGGTTCCGCGCGGCCGAGCAGGATGCGCTGTTTGAAACACTGATGGAACTGGAAGGCGACCTGAGCAGTGATGCGGCACAGATCATCAGCCTTGGCAGCCAGGCCCGCCAGGCCGTGATCGTGGCATCAAGCGCCGAGGCGCGGTTCCGCAGCGAACTGTTGACGGTCCTGGCCGTCAATGAAAAGCGGCTGCCTGAGCTGCGCCGGCAGAAAATCGACCTGGAGGCTTTTGTACAGGCAGCGGATGTGCGCGCCCCGGCCGCGGGTGTCGTCTCGGGGCTCAGTTTTTCGACCCGGCAGATGTTTGCCCCACGCGGTGAAACGCTGATGGTCCTGACCGGTGAAGGCAGCCGCTATCAGGCAGCGTTCACGGTGCTGCCAGCGCAAATTGACCAGCTGGATGCCGGCATGGAGGGCCTTTTGACCCTCCCCGGCCTGCCACAGCGAAACCTCCCGCGGGTGCGGGCTGTCATCCGGTCGCTGTCTCCCTCTGCCCGGCGCGATGCCGAGGGAGCTCCGGTGGGCTATGACGGGCTGGCCGAACTGAACGCGGCGGATGTAGAGGCGCTGCGGGCGGCAGCCCCAGCGGGGATGCGGTTTTCTATCGATATGCCTCTGTCGCTGATCTTCCCGGGGCGGGAAACGACCTTTGCCGATTACCTGATCGCGCCGTTTTTCGGCTTCCTTGGCAAAGCGCTCCAGGACTGACCTGGCCGCCGCGGCCAAGCTGCAAATCTTAACAAACCCGGCCCCGGCAAATGCCTTCTGCCTGCCAGCTTTGAGGCAGGAACTGGGCGGAATGCTGGCAACCGGCCCGAATTGTGCGTGCCTGATGATGCAAACAGCATCCAATTCCGCCTACCGGATATGGCGTTTCGTTGCGATATAACTTCAATATTTAGTAAAATTTAGCTAAACCAGCATGTTTGTAGCGCAAAATACAGCGTTTTCTGGCATCGTGTAGATCTCTGACTGGGGGGTTAGGGATTCGTTAACGCTGCCACAATCAATCCTTAAATTAGCCCGTGGATTGCAACAGTTGGCCCCATTCCCGCCGCTAGCCTGAACGAAGGTGAATGCGTGGGAAATTGGAGTGGAAGATGAGACGACTGCTAGGAGTGGTCGCGGCCTGCCTGTATATAGGTACGCCCGGCCTTGTTGCTGCGAGCGATCGGACCTCAGGTGTGAAGTCGGTTCCCGGGTGGGAAGCCGTTGGACGCCTGAACATTCTGGGTCGCAGTATGTGTACCGGGACGCTTGTTGCGCCCAATATGGTTCTGACTGCCGCGCATTGCCTTTACGATCAGCGCACGGGGAAACCAGTTGCCCCGTCTTCGATCGTGTTCGAGGCGGGGCTTGACCGGGGCCGTGCAATTGCTGAACGCGCGGTTGCCAAGGCGGTGGTGCATCCGCAATACCGTTACCGTCCTGCGGGACAGGCCCAGATCGGGTTTGATATCGCGGTCTTGCGGCTGGAAAACTCAATCAGCCCGCAGGATGTGCGGCCGCTGCAAGTGTCTGGCGTTCCGAAAAAGGGCGATGCTGTCGGTGTGATCTCTTATACTTACCGTAAGGCGAACACACCGAGCCTGCAGCAGCCCTGCCATGTGCTTGCCCGCCAGGTGGAAACGCTTGTGATGTCCTGTCAGGTGGAGTTCGGAGCCTCTGGCGCCCCGGTTTTTGCGGTGCGGAGCGGGCAAACGCCGCGGTTGGTGTCGGTAATTTCGGCCAAAGCGGCGATGGGCAGCAAACCGGTCTCTATCGGCACGGCCTTTGGCAGCACCCTTCAGGCTATGATGCACAGAGCGGGGTAAAGGCCGCGCCGGAGAACAAGCGTATGAGGGCGGAGAATCCGCTCTTTTTCGCGTTCTGCCACCCGCAAAAGCCCGGCGTCCGGTGGCCTCAGCGTTCGCGCAGGGCTTCCTGCGATTTGTAGAGCGGTTTCAGCAAATATTTCAAAACGGTCTTTGCGCCGGTCTGAAGCTCCGCCGTGGCGCGCATGCCCGGGCGGATTTCGATGGTTTCCTGACGCTCGGTGAAACTGTCGCGGTCAACGCGCACGTTCACTTTGTAATATGGCTGGGCATTGGGGTCGCGCTGGTCCTCGAAGGTGTCGGCTGACACGAAATCCACGGCGCCTTTCAGAGTGCCGTAGATCGTATAGTCATAGGCGCTGAGCTTGATGGCGACCGGCTGGCCGGGTTCCACGCTGGCGATATCTTCCGGCTTCACCTGTGTTTCAACAAAGAGTTCCTCGCCCAGCGGGATGATCTGCAGGATCTCCTCACCGGGGCGCACAACTCCGCCGATTGTGGTCACGGCAAGGCTGTTGACAATGCCAGGCATCGGCGCGGTAATGACCGTGCGTTTCAGCTGGTCACTGGCCAGCCGCAGTTCCTGCTGGCGCGAGGTGAGATCCTGCAGCGTGCGGGAGTATTCCTCGGCCAGTTCAAGTTCGGACTTGGTGCCAATCCCGGTATAGGTGATCTGCGCATCGCTGACGGCCTTCTTGGCCTTGTTGACTTCCAGAAGCGCAACAATCTCCTGCTTGTAGAGCCGCTCCATCGTCGCCAGTTCTTCCTCAAGCTGGCTAAGGATCTCGCGTGCGCCGCTGCGGCGCGCGTCGAAATCATTCTGCCGGGCCGCCAGCAGCGTGCGTTCGGAAGCAAGAATACCGGGGGAGCGCGCTGCCAGGTCATCCGGCACGGCGAAGTCATGCGCACCGGTCATTTCGGCCTCGATGCGCAGGCGGCGGATGTCCAGCGCGTCGATCTGGTCCTGCAGATCATCAACACTGGCGCGGAACTTGGTGTCCTGCAGCTTGGCCAGGATCTGGCCGGCCTTCACCCGGTCGCCTTGGGTCACGAAAAGTTCGGCCAGGATGCCGCCCTCAAGGTTCTGCACGATCTGCGCGCGGGAGGAAGAGACAACCTGACCGTCGGCGCGCACGATCTCGTCGACCGAGGCAAAGGCTGCCCAGCCAACAAAGGCCGCAACAGTAATTGCCACCAGCTGGATAATCCGGCTGGAGGCGCGCGCTGTGCTGTCAAAATCGGCCGTGGCGCTGCTCATTTCTTTTCTCCGGCGGCGAGGTGGGCCAGCACCTGTTCGCGCGGGCCATCAACGACCATCCGGCCGGCCTGCAGGATCAGCGTGCGGTTGGTGAGCGCCACGATCGGCATACGGTGGGTGGCGATGATCGCGGTGCGCCCGTGCAGCCAGGTTTCCAGCCGGCTGACCAGCGTGCGTTCCAGCGTCTGGTCCAGCGCTGCGGTGGGTTCATCCAGCAGAACGATGCCAGGATCCTGCAGCCACAGCCGCGCCCAGCCGATCGACTGGCGCTGTCCCTGGCTGAGCCCCGCGCCGCCATCGCCGATATCAAGATCCAACCCCTTGGGATGGCTGCGTACGAAGGGGCCGAGGCCGGCAAAATCCAGCGCCGCCATCATCCGGTCGCCGTCCTGCTCCAGCAGGTTGAGGTTCAGGTTATCGCGCAGCGTGCCCGCAAACAGGCGCACGTCCTGACCGAGATAGCCGATGTTGCGGCGCAGGTCGCGCGGGTCGATCTGCTCCATTCCGGTGCCATCCAACAGCACCCGGCCGCTGTCCGGCGTGTAAAGCCCGGCCAGCAGTTTCAGCATGGTGGATTTGCCGGCCCCGTTGGGGCCAATGATGGCGGTCATCTTGCCCGCCTCCACCGTCATGTCGACAGAAAACACCGCGGGCTTCTGCCCGTAAGAGACCGTCAGGCCGCGAATCGACAGCGGGCTTTTCGAGAGGTCTTCGGCCTTGGGGGCTTCGCCCAGGTTGGCTGCCAGCTCCAGCATGGATCAGAACCCCGCCGACAGTTTACCGGCCATGCCGCGGCCTGGAACGTCCGCGCCAAGGGCACCCGCGATGGTGGTGATGTTATGATCCAGCATACCCATATAGGTGCCTTCATAGGTGCCATCGGCGCCCATTGCATCCGAAAACAGCTCGCCGCCGACCGTGACCTCGTGGCCCTTTGCCGCAGCCCCTTCGATCAGCGCCCGCATGGAGCGGTCAGAGACGGAGCTTTCGACGAATACGGCGGTGATCTGGCGTTCGACCAGAACGTCCACCAGCTCTCCAATGCGGTTCAGGCCGGCCTCGGACTGGGTGGAAATGCCCTGGATGCCCAGCACCTCGAACCCGTAGTCCTTGCCGAAATAGCCAAAGGCATCATGGGCGGTGATCAGCACGCGGGCCTCCTGCGGCACCTCCTTCAGAGTGTCAGCACCATAGGCAATCAGCTGGTCCAGATCAGCCAGATGCGCGGCGGCATTGGCAGCAAAGACATCCGCCGCGTCCGGGCGGGTTGCGGTGAGGGCCTTTTGCACTTCAACAACCACGTTCTTCCACAGCACCGGGGTCATCCAGACATGCGGGTCGAACTTGTCGGCGTAATCATCGTGGGCCTTCAGCAGGCTCTTGTCCAATCCCTCCGCCACGGCCACCACGTTCCGCTTGCGCGCCAGATCATGGAAGAACTCCTCCATTTGCGCCTCAAGGTAGAGCCCATGCCACAGCACCAGATCGGCGCGGGTCATGGCAACAATATCGCTGCGGGTCTGGCGGTAGGCATGCGGGTCCACACCGGGGCCCATCAGGCCCTTTACCTCGACCAGATCGCCGCCCACCTGGCGGGCAGCGTCAGCGATCATGCCAGTGGTGGCAACAACCGTCATCGGCGCCTCGGCCTGCGCGCGGGTGGCGGCAAGCGGCAGGGCAATGGCCAGCATCAGGGCCGCAGCAATAATATTCCGGATCCGCATGGACGGAGTCCTCCTTAAGAATCAGAACTTGCCCTCAATATGCGAACGGCTCGCAACTTAGTCAATGCAATTGCGAATTATTCACAATAAGGGCGTGGAAATTTGTCCAAACAGTCAAAAAATTACCACCCCGGCACTGGGACTCCATTGCCATTACACAGCCTGCATGCGACCTTCCGCACCGGAGAATTAGGGGTTTCATACCATGGAAAGCCAAACTGCTGAGCGCAGCATCGGAACTGGTG
>CAJXHQ010000041.1 GCA_913054485.1 uncultured Paracoccaceae bacterium | reverse complement strand
AATGGGACCGAAGCGACCCAAGCCGAAGAGAATGCCGCGAAGTGCAGCAGGCTAACGCTGCAGCCGAAATGAGACTGTGTTTGGCGGCCAGCCGGTGTGGGTCGAAGTGGCGGGCCGCCCTGACAGAGGCGTTTCAGGCCATTCCGACAGGTGTTTGGTTCGGGCGAATATCGTCCGGCCGGGCCATCAGGATTTCTGTCAGCCCCGCCTGAAGCTGCGCGTGATCAGGGTTGCCGAACAGGTCGGTCAGCTCGTCCGGATCGCTTTCCAGATCATACATCTCACCCGCGCCGGACTGCAGGTCTATGGTCAGCTTGGCGGATTTGGACCGCACGGTGCGCAAGGACAGCCCAACGCCGACGCGGCCGGGCAGCAGTTCCCATTCGCTCATCGCGGCTTCACGTGTGCCGTCGCCGGAAATCACGTCGCGCATCGATGCCCCGTGGATCTCCATCAAGCTGTCGGCACCTGCCCAATCCATGAAGGTGGCCCCCAGATCCAGCGTCGACAGCGGCTCGTGGCTGACCTTGCCGGCAGGCACGTCGGGGCCTTTCACGATGGCCCGCACGTTCAGCAGCCCTTCAAAGGGCATCGGACCCTTCAGCACCAGCCCGTGGTCGCCCAGCCAGTCGCCATGGTCGGCGGTGTAGACAACATATGTGTTATCCGCGAGGCCCTGCTGATCCAGCTCGGTCAGGATGCGCCCCACGGAGTGGTCGATCAGCGCCAGCTGGCCATAGGTATTGGCGATGATCTCGCGCAGGTGGTCGTCGGACACCTCCGGGAAGCGGGAATAGCTAGTGCGCACCTCGGCGCCCTTGCCTTCGATCCTGGTCTCCACCGCAGCCTGATGCCACCAGGGGCGGCCCTCAAAATCGCGGCTGCGGTGTTCAGGCAGATCCACGTCTTCGGGCTTGTGAAGTGAGGCCCAGGGCTCCGGGCAGTCGAACGGGTGGTGCGGATCCGGGAAAGAGACCCAGAGGCAGAAGGGTTCATCCCGGTCCTGCTTCAAAAAGTCGATGGCGCGATCGGCGATCCAGGTGGAGTTGTGCCAGGCCACCGGCAGTTTCGAGGACCAGACCTGCGGCGCGCCGCCGTGGTCGCGGTGGCTCTCCCACATCAGCTTGTTCTTCTGCTCGCCCTTGCCGTCGGCGTAATACCATTCCTCATAGGCCAGCCCGCGCGGCGGTTTTTCGGGCAGCCACCAGTTGTGGCCGATCTGGACCAGCTCGGCGTGATCAAAGCCCATATAGGGGCCGCGCCAGCCTTCCGGTGCGTTCTCAGATCCGGGGATGCTCTCGTATTTTCCGGTGTCTTCAAAGACATGGTAGGTGGCGAAATGCGCCTTGCCGATCTTGGCGGTGGCATAGCCCGCGGCGGACAGCGAGCCGGCAAAGCCCTTTTCGCCCAGATCGGCATCCAGATCGATGCCGTTGTCATGCACCCCGTGGGTGCGCGGCAGAAGGCCGGTCAGGATCGAGGCGCGGGCCGGCTGGCAGACCACGCAGGGCGTGATTACCGTCTCCAGGCTGGTGCCCTCGGAGGCCAGCATGTCCAAGTGCGGGGTCTGCACGTTGCGACCCCGGAAGCCGTAGCAGTCGCCGCGCTGCTGGTCGGAGGTGATGAACAGGATATTGGGGCGTTGTTTGGCTTCACTCATGGTCTTCTCCGTTGAACGCAAGCATGAGGCCCGCAGGGGGCCGCAATGGTCAATCTATTGTGGTTTCTTTTTCGGAGGCCGGTGCGGGGGCCGGTACCGGGGCAGGGGTGCCGCGCAGCCAGCCCGCCCCCAGAACGATGGCCGCCGCACAAGCCAGGAAGGCCGGGGCGATGACGCCGCCGAACAGGAACCAGGGGTCGCTGCCTGAGGCTTCGAATGCGGCGCGGATGGTGGTTTCCAGCGGATCGGTCAGGATATAGGCGATCACGAAGGGCAGGATCGGCACCCCGGTGCGTCGCATCAGGTAGCCCGCCGCGCCGAAGAACAGCAGCACATAGACATCGCTCATCTTCGCGCTCTGGACGTAGACGGAGGTGATGGTCAGCAGCAGCACGATGGGCAGCAGCACCTGTTTCGGAATTCGGATCAGCCCGCCCAGAAGCCGCATGAACCAGGCCCCGGTGATCCAGTTCATCAGGTTGGCAGCAACCATCAGCGTAAACAGCGCAAAGGCCACCACCAGTTCCGGGTTCACCTCGTCGGCGGTGGAGCGGAAGACGGATGGCCCGGGGTTGAAGCCGCCGATGGTATCGGCTGCCAGGATGATGAAAACGGCCGCCACATTGCCGGGAATGCCGAGGCTCAGCGCCGGGATCAGATTGGCACCGGAGACGGCAGAGTTTGCCGCCTCGGTCGCGGCGATGCCTTCGGGTGCGCCTTCGCCAAATCGTGTGGCGCCCTTATGCATCTTGCGCCCGGCTGTATAGCCAAGCGCGGCGGCAAGCGTGGTGCCGATGCCCGGCAGCGCGCCGATCACCGTGCCGATGGTCATCGAGGTGCCGATGAAGGGCAGCAGGCGGCGGCGCTTGGCCATGGTCAGCGTGCTGTCGCCGGGGTCGGCCGCGGCCGGTTCCGGGCGTTTTTCGCGGGCCGAGGTCCACATGTCCTCGAAACTGGTGAAGATCTCACCCACCACCAGCACACCGATCACCACCGCGATGGTGGGCAGGCCGGCCGCCAGCACGTCGCTGCCCATCGACAGGCGCGGGTAGCTGTCGGTGCCGGTGGCTATCGAGGCGGCAAGCAGACCGAAACAGGCGGCCATGATGCCTTTCCAGGTGTCATTGCCCACGACCACCGCCACAAAGGACAGCGACAGGATCATCAGCGCGGCTTTCTCCGGCAGGCCCAGGAAGGCCTCGATCGAGATGGCAAGAAAGGGCGCGCAGACGAATAACACGATGTCAGAGAAGGTATCGCCGCTTACGGAGGCGAAATGCGCCACCCGCAGCGCCTTGCCGCCCTGACCCTTCTTGGCCATCGGGTAGCCGTCGAGCGTGGTCATGAAGGCGTCGGGCGTGCCCGGTGTGTTGAACAGAATGGCCGGTACAGCGCCGCCCACCGTGGCGCCTTTCATGATGCCGACCAGAAATCCCAGCACCGGCAGCAGCGCGTCAGGCGTGAAGCCGAAGATGGAGATCAGGATCGGCAGCGCCAGCGCCATGGCAAAGGGGCCGGACAGGCCCGGTGTCGCGCCGATCAGCACGCCGGTCAGGAAACCAAGCGCCACCAGCAGCACCGGCCAGGACAGCACAATGGGGCCCAGCACCAGCGCCGGGTTGCCGGTCAGCGCTTCCATGATACCGGCAAGGATATAGTCGAGAACACCCATCACACGTCCCCGTTCGGCGGCAGGTAGAGATTATCGAACGGCAGGTCATACATCAGCGCGATCAGAAGCGCCGCGATCAGGCCGATAAGGACATTGCGCCAGCTGAACCGGTGCCGTACCAGTGCGGTGAAACAGGCCACCAGCGCCGCGCCGCCAAGGACAAAACCGCTGTATTTCCAGGGCGCGGTGGTGACCAGCCTCCGGTAGGGCACCTCGCTGCCATACCAAAGCGCGGTCAGGGCCGGGCCGGTGAACATCATGAGCGTGATAGAAAGCGCCAGAATGACCGCGCTCCAGGCCAGAAACACCAGGCTGATTGTCTGCAACCCGGTGCCGGGACGGTTCAGCAGGGCACGCAGCCCGATGGCGGCGGCAGAGATCAGGATGCCAAGGGCGGCAAAGGTCGGCAGCATGGCATCGCCGATGCGCACGCTGCGCCGCCAGACGTCGATCACCCCGGTGTCAATATCCGCAGGGATCCAGACCAGCAGGATCAGCAGGGCAGCGCCCAGGCCGCACAGGCCGATCACGCAGTCGCACAGCTTGGCGGAGCGGTTCATGGCACTGCCCTCCCTGATGGCAGTTTAGTTCGAGGTCGCGGCCAGCAGCGCCTCGGCGTCGGCCGCTTCCTGCGCCACATAGGCATCCGCCTCGGCACCGGTTTTCACCTTCAGGGCAAAGACCTTGGTGATGAAAGCGTTGGACTTGGTGCCGTCCTTCTGGATCACCGTGGCGATGGAATCGCTGAGACCTGCGCGCGCGTCTTCCGGCAGGCCGGCCGGTGCCATGGCCGCAAAGGTTGCGCCAAAGAAGAATTCAACGCCGATGTCAGACAGCGCCTGCGCATCCGGAGAGACTTTCAGCGGCTGGTCCTCGCCGTTCACCAGATTCACCAGATCGCCGGATGCCACGCCGGAAGCCTGCGGGCCGGCAACCCAGCCGACGTCCACATCAGCGGCGTTGATCGCGTTCAGAACCGCCTTGCCGCCCTTGTAAGAGGTGACGATGTTGAATTCGATCCCGTTCTGCTTGCCGATGTAATAGGCGCCGTCCGCCAGACGCGGGGTCATGGTGCCGAAGGAGATGGTCGCGCCGCCCTTGGCCGCCTCGATCACGTCCGACATGCTGGTCCAGCCGCGGTCGGCCTTGGCCACAACGGCGATCTGGGTGCCCGCAAGGGTCGCCAGGAAGTCGAAATCTTCGGCGGCGTAGCCGGGGTCGCGCTCGGCCAGGACGCCGTATGCAAAGGTATCGGTGATGCCGATGCCCATGGCCGTGCCGTCAGCCGCTGCGGCCTTCAGCTCGCGTGCCATCACGCCGCCACCGGCGCCGGCCACGTTTTCGGGCATCATGCTCCAGCCATATTCGGCTTGGATGTCCTCAGCAATCAGGCGGGCCAGGGTGTCAGCGCCACCGCCTGCTTTGAAGCCGATCATTACTTTCACCGGGCCTTCGGGGGCCCAGTCGGCAAAAGCGGCGGATGCGGAAAGAAGCGCCGCGGCTGCGGCGGTCAAAAGCGTTTTCATGGTGCCTCCCAATCGTTCAACCATGTCAGATCTGAGGCAGAGTAGGGGGTGTGTCCTAGACCGGGAAATAGAAGTTTAATATGCTAGACATAACCAAAAAGGAATACCGGTACATGCGCCCGCGCCAGCTCTCTCTGTTTCTAGCGATCAGCAATGCCGGCAGCATGTCTGCCGCCGCCGAGGAATTGGGAATAGCCCAGCCAGCCCTCAGCAAGCAGGTCCGCCAGCTGGAGCACGAGCTGGACGTGCAGCTGTTTGAGCGCCATTCGCGCGGGGTGACGCTGACACGGCAGGGCGAGCGTCTGCGCAGAGAAGCAGCAGAGCTGATCCGGCGTATAGAGGCGATCAAGACCTCGATCCGCCGGGAGGATGACAATATCACCGGACAGGTCAGCTTGGCGGTGATCCCGTCTCTGTCGCCGGTGCTGGCAGTGGCGCTTTATCCGCGGATTGAGCAGGACTACCCTGGGATTGCATTGCAGATTGCAGACAATTACTCGGAACAGGCGGGCGCTGCGCTGCTGCGTCAGGAGGTGGATCTGGCGGTCATTCCAAATGCGGGAGCGGACTTGCCGCAGGCGCGCACGTTGCCATTGTTCGAAGAGAGATTCCAGTTGGTCAGCAGCGCCGCGGTTGGGCAAAAGCCAGGGCCGATGCCCCTGGCAGAAGCGGCGGCGCAGCCGCTGGTACTGCCGTTTCACAATCATGATCTGCGGCGGCGTCTGGAGGATGCTGCGCGTGGCATCGGCGTTGTTCTGAACGTGAAATACGAGACCGCCAGCATCAATGTGATCGGAGCCATGGTGGAGCGCGGGCTGGCCTCGAGCATCGTGCCGGTGACGCATTGGCTGGACCGTATCGGTGCGGGCGGGATCACAGCCCGGCCTGTTATCAGCCCGGAGGTGAGCCGGGTGCATTCGCTATGCTGGATGCCTGACCATGCGCTTGCGCCCGCAGCCTGCGCCGTGCGCGACACGCTGGTGAACGAGGTCAATTCACTGATATCGGGCGGCAAGCTGTCCGGGCGGCGGGTGCAGGCCTGACGGGGCCCCGGTTCAGACCGGCAGGTTCAGATTGTTGATATGTTGTCTGAGGCGCTCCTGAAAAAGAGGTTTGTTCTGTTCCTCCAGGGCCGCGATCAGCCCGTTGTGCTGTTCCACCAGCAGAGGCAGGCTGGTGAACTCGATCTCCGCCGCGCGGGCCAGCTGGAAATGCATGTGGTCAAAAGACAGGGTCCGGTATTGCTCGGTGATGAACTCATTATGTGCCAGCCCGACCAGGACAAGGTGAAACTCGCCGTTCAGGCGGCCCCATTTCACTTTGGTATCCGGTTTGGTGCGGTTCGCAATCCTGGCCATCTGGCGGTTCAGGCGGCGCAGCGCGGCAATGTCACCCTTGGTGGCGTTATCAAAGCCCAGTGCCACAGCTGAAAGCTCGAACATCTCACGGAATTGCACGAATTGCGCGAACTCCGCCGCCGACGGCTTGCCAGCAACGAAGTAGCCCCGGTTCGCCTCCACCCGCACCAGCCGCGAGGCCAGCAGACGCGCCAGCGCTTCGCGCACGGGGATCATGCTGACGCCGTATTTGTCGGCCAGGGGCTTGATACGGATATGGTGACCGGGGGGGTATTCCCCGGCCAGGATCGCGTCGCGCAGGCGCACCACCAGCCGGTCGACCAGGCTGCCTGCTTCCGTTAGTTTTCCGCTTGCCTGATCCATCTTGCGCGCCGTTCCCGTGTCCTACAGGAATGGAAGATCGCAGAGCATGCCAGGGGTTGCAACGCCGTTGCGGATCACCTCGACGGTGTCACCGGGCCGGAGCGCGCGGCCCACAAGAACAAAGCCGATCACCTGTTTCAGGCGCGGAGACCAGCAACCGTTGGTCATACTGCCGGCTTTCTTGCCTGCAGCCATCACGTCATACCAGACCGCATGTCCTGGCCGGGGCGCGTAGTCCTCCAGCCTGACACCGAGCAGGTGCCGCGCGGGCCCTTCCGCGTGGATCCCGCGCAGGGCCTTGATGCCAACCACCCCGTCATCCAGATGCAGGTCGACGTATTTGCCCAGCATTGCCTCATAGGGGGTGGAATTATCGTCCGTGTCACCGCCGAAGGACAGCAGGCCGCTCTCGATCCTTTCCATCGGGTTCGGGTTGCCGGGGCCAATGCCCCAAGGCCGGCCGGCCTCGCGGACGATGTTCCACAGGTCAGGGCCGCGGCTGCCGTCCATCAGGTACAGCTCGAAACCGCCCTGTTTGGAATAGCCCGAACGCGCCACTTTCAGAGGAATGCCGTCGATCTCCGCATCGCGAAACCAGAAGAATTTCAGATCCCGCACCCAATCGCCGAACAGCGCGGCCGCCACCTCCTCGGCCTTGGGGCCCTGGATGGCAAGCGGCGATACATCCGGTTCGGTGATTTCCGCCCTCAGCCCGCGTTCAGCTGCGATAGCACGAGACCACATAAGAATGTCCTTGTCGGCGATCGACAGCCAGTATTCATCCTCTGCGATTTTCAGCACGATGGGGTCGTTCACCAGCACGCCCCGGTGGTCGCACATGGGCACGTATTTGCCCTGGTTGACCTGGATGCCGGACAGGTCGCGCACCGACAGGACCTGCGCAATGCGCGCCGCATCCGGTCCCTTAATTTTCACCTGCCGTTCCACCGACACGTCCCACATGCTGACGCCGTTGATCAGCCGGTCGTATTCCGCCATCGGATCGCCATAGGAGGTGGGCATCAGCATCCGGTTGTAGGGCGAAAAGGCGGTGACGCCTTCCTTCACGGTTTCCTCGTAAAACACCGAGGAGCGCAGACGTGTGTTGGGTCCGATTTCTGCCATTGTCATAGTCCTGTGTTCGCAGCGCCGGGCGCGTGCGGGGGAGGGGCAGGCCGGGACGGCCTGTGTTTTTGAGGCTTCAGCTGCTGCGCTCCGCATCCAGCTTGCGTTTCAGGATCTGGCGCACGCGCACGCCGGCCCCGTCTGCTCCCAGGTTGATCTCCGGAAAGGCGAGGCCGCGCGGGTCATCCTCGACCAGTGTCTGGATCTTCTCCAGCAGCTCCTTGTCCTCGGTAAAGGCGCCCAGGATGCTGGCCTTGGTTTTCTCCAGCACGTCCTCCGCGACATCCGGCACATCGAAAGCCGCGGCAAAGAAGTAATGCGTTTCACCGCGTTTGCCGGGGGTGACGATATGGGCGCCGCGCACCAGGTAGTCGACACGCTCACCGGGACCCGCGTCGATGTCATGCACGTTCCAGTCCGAAAAGGAGACCGCCAGCGAGGGCATCCGCCCTTCCTGCTCGCGTTTCACCACCTTGCCGTCGGGAAAGCCGAACCCGGCGCAGAACAGCGGGCTGAGCGGCGAGGGGTCGAAATCCTGCCGGTAGACGATGGTTTCCCCCTCCATCGTGACCTCGGCCGGGTTTTCCCAATCGCCCTGTTTGAAGGTCTTGGCATGCAGGAAGGCAATATGCGTGAGGTCCAGAACGTTCTCGCGGATCAGAACCCAGTTGGCATCCACCTCCATATAAGCGGTCACCACCGACCAGTCCGGGTTCACCATATATTCCATGTCCACCGGGTCATGGTCGATCTTCTCCGGATCGCCCATCCAGATCCACAGGAAGCGGCCCGCCTGTTTCATCGGATAGTTCTGCACCCTTGCGGAGGGCGGTATGGTTGCTTGCGTCGGCACCTTAGTGCAGACGCCATCGGCGCCGAATTCCATGCCGTGGTAGGGGCAGACCAGCTGATCACCGATCACCCGGTCTTCGGACAGCGGCGCCCAGCGGTGCGGGCAGCGGTTGTCCAGCGCCACCGGGGTGCCATCGGCCAGCCGGTACATCACCACCGGCTTCTCCAGCAGCCAGCGCGCCATCGGGGCCTCGGTGACTTCATCCGCATGGGCCGCGCACCACCACATGTTGCGCGGGTAGTTGTCGTCCAGCATCCCGTTCGGGATAAGCTGGGCCCCTCTGGTCAGGCCGCCTGGCTGTCCGGTCATTGCTGTGCCTCCCTGAGCATTTCTTGCAGCCGCTGCACCTCTTCCGGCTTCATCTGGTACGAGTGTTCCGCGTCCGGGAAGGCCCCCGAGCGCACGTCGTCCGCATAGCCGGCAAAAGCCTTCACCGCGGTATCGGCCATATTGGCATAGCGTTTGGCGAATTTCGGCTTGAAGCTGTCAAAGGCCCCCAGCAGATCATAGCCGTTCAGCATTTGCGCGGTGCCCGCCGTCCCGGCCCCGATGGAGAAGGTGAAAATGCCCACCGCCTCGTCCACCGCCTTGCTGACCTCAAAGGGCATCGCTTCCATTTCCAGCCCGATGGCTCCGGCTTCTTCGATGGCGCGGGCGTTGTCGATGATCTCCATTGCCGCCTCGGCGGTGCGGCCCTGCATTTTGAAGCCGCCGTACTTGTGTACGTAATGTGGCAGCAGTCCGACATGGCTGAGCACCGGCACGCCAGCGTCTGCCACAGCCTTGATAACGCCGAACTTCTCCCGCCCGCCCTGCAGTTTCACCGCGTCGCAGCCGCTTTCTTTCATCAAGCGGACAGCGTTTTCCACGGCCATGTCCTGCGTGGCATAAGAACCGTATGGCATTGAGGTGAAGCACATCGTATTGGGCGCGCCGCGGCGTACCGCGCGGGTGTGTTCGATCATATGGTCCAGGGTTATCGCCAGGGTGTTTTCATGCCCGTAGAGCGTCATTCCGAGGCTGTCGCCAACTCCGACGATGTCCACGCCGGCCCGTTCGGCCCAAGCCGCGGTCAGCACTTCGCCCACGGCCACCATGACCAGCCGTTCCCCGGCACGTTTCTTTTCAGCAAGTTCGGGAATGGTCAGCTTTGCAGGCATGTCGGGGCGCTCAGAATCAGGAGATATAATATATAATATCAAAACTGACCTTTCAGATCCATTCGATCTTGGCCGGCGGGCCTTTCGGCAGAGTTGCGTCTTGGGGCACCCATTTCAATGCCGCGGCATGGCCTTGCGGGAAGCCGTGACAGGATTTCTTAGTCCCCCAAAAAACTGCCAAAACCAAAAGTCTGCAAATAAAGCAGCATACCGCGCCGCTTTCGGAACGAATATCCCGGAAAATCAGGGCAAGGCTCAGTTGCAGATTGCCCTCTTTTAGAGGCGGCATCTGCTCGGCTTTGTTGCGCAAATCGGGTGAGGCGCAGACTTCCCCTTTCCCCGGCCGAACTTATCCAACTGTCACGGTAACGGGTACGCCAAGAGCCGTGTAACGGTTGAGCAATGAGCCATGTCACGCCATTGGTCCGAGCGGCAATGGCGAATGATGCGGACCTGGATTTCCGCAACCTGGCGATCAAAGTCTCTGGCCATCAGGGACTGGCCCAAGAGTTTGATGCAGTTCATCTTGCTCTCGACGCGGCTCCTACGGTGGTATCCGCTCCATCGCCGCCACAGCGAGAGGCCTAGGAAACGCGACGCCTTGACTGCCTCGTTCCGGGCGATGGCTCCGGCAGTTTTAGGCTTCCACGGCTTGGCGTTCTTGCGCGGTGGGAGCGAGCCATTGATGCGCCATTGGTTCAAGCCCAATGGCGAGCGGCATGAGCATTGCGAGCTGCAATCGCGTCGTGGCATTTGCGCGTGTCGTAGGCCCCGTCAGCGGTGACCGATTCAATGTCCAGATCGGGCGGAATCTGGTTCAGCAGTTCAGGCAACATAGGCGCATCACCGATGTTGCTGCTGGTGACCTCGAGCGCCCGAACCTCCAGTGTTTCCTCGTCGATACCCCTCTCGTGCATGTGTATCTTGCGCCAGGTGCGGCGCTTTGTGCCGCCATGCTTACGGGCGTTCAACTCACCTTCACCCTCAGCCTTGATACCGGTGCTGTCGATGAGGAGGTTCAGTGGGCCGGTGCCGCCGCGAAAAGGCAGGCGCACGTCCAGGGTTTCTGGCGCCGACACAGGGTGCTGAAATCTGGTACAGCCCAGTTCAGCCCAACCAGCCGCAGGAGACTTTCCACGAAACCTGTAGTTTGCCGAAGTGGCATTCCGAACAGGACTTTCATTGTCAGGCAGGTTTGGATCGCATTCGTCGGGGCACCCGTCCCCCGGACGGCTGCCTGACCCACCTCATTCACTGAATGGCCGCTGCCGACCACGTTTTCCATTTGACGGCGGCACCCAGATCATCCCGGGATCAAACCAGATCGAAAGCGATCCGCGTTGCTTCAGCGCATTCGCCATTGTGCTCGAACCAATGGCGCATCAACGGCTCATTGTACGAAGGCCAGTTCGTGGTCGTGTACTTCGTTGGGGCCCAGCTGCTCATGCCATCCAACTATCACGCTGGATTCACAAGATGAATCCCCTCACCCGATTTGCGCAACAAAGCCGCAAAGACGGCTAGCCCATGCAACAGCAGCGCGCGCAGGTCGCGCAGGCTGAGCACAGGGAATTGCGCGCCAAGGGCCGTGCCGATCACCCAGAATGCTGCCAGGAACAGCAGGGCAGGGGCTTCGCCGCTGAGCCAGCCGAAATTGCAGAAGGCGGCCACGGTGAACATCGGGGCCAGCACCTCGGCGGCCGGAAAGTTCAGCCGGCGCCCGAACAGGGCAGCCGCAGGGGCTGCGGTCAGCACCATCAGCCAATCCGGCACGGTGAAGGATCCAAGGAGGCCGGGAGCGGCGGCTGCAGCGTCGACCAGCGCCAGGGGCAGCAGGACAACCGCAAGGACCACCCGCAGCGACTGGCTGAGCATGATGGTGTCGACCCGCCCGCCGGTGCGTTCCCCTAGGGACACCATGGTCAGGATGCCGCCGGGAACGGCGCTGAAAATGGCGGTGGGAAGATCATAGCGGGCAGCGATGCGCAGATAGGCGGCGGCCAGCAGAACGGCGGCAGCAACATAGGCCGGCACCGCCAGCAGGGTGACAGGCCAGTCCGCCGCGCGGGCGGCCAGGTCAGAGGGCGGGCGGCCAGGTCAGAGGGGAAGCGGCTGCCGAGGAAAACCCCGGCAGCCATCAGCGCCACGCTGCGTGTCTTGGCTGAGACGTGCAGCCCGCCGGTGAACCGGCCGGCCAGCAGCACTGCCGCCAGCGCGCC
>CAJXHQ010000040.1 GCA_913054485.1 uncultured Paracoccaceae bacterium | reverse complement strand
CATGCCTTCCAGCCGGTAGTAGAGATCCGCGCCGAAACTGCCCGCCGCCAGAAGCGTCGAACTCATCCCGTAAGTCCCCGCCACGCGGAACAGATCCCGCCGTGAGATACGGCCCAGTCTATCATCAAGTCCCATGCTTATCCTCCCTGATCGCAATTATTGAGACGTTTAGTATCAAAAATGGCTAGCTTATTTTCTGCTTCCTGTATAGACGTTTTTTCCAAGAAGACTCGGGAGGGATGGTTTTGGACGCAGATTTCGTGGTGATTGGTGCCGGCTCAGCAGGCTGTGTGATCGCTAATAGGTTGAGCGACAATCCGAAGAACAAAGTTGTCCTGCTGGAAGCGGGCGGGAAAGACACCAATCCTTGGATCCATATCCCCGTTGGCTATTTCAAAACCATGCATAACCCCTCCGTTGACTGGTGCTACCGGACGGAACCCGATCCGGGGCTGAACGGGCGCGCCATCGACTGGCCGCGCGGCAAGGTTCTGGGCGGGTCTTCCTCGCTGAACGGGCTGTTGTATGTGCGTGGCCAGAAAGAGGATTACGACCGCTGGCGGCAGATGGGCAACGAGGGCTGGGGCTGGGACGATGTTCTGCCGCTGTTCAAGCGCTCGGAGGATCAGGAGCGCGGCGCGGATGAGTTCCATGGCACCGGCGGACCCTTGTCCGTGTCCAACATGCGCATCCAGCGCCCCATCTGCGACGCCTGGGTCGCGGCGGCACAGGCGGCGGGATACCCGTTCAACCCCGATTACAACGGTGCCCGGCAAGAGGGCGTCGGCTACTTCCAGCTGACCACCCGCAACGGCCGGCGTTGCAGCGCTGCCGTGGCCTTCCTGAACCCCGCCAAGAGCCGGGAAAATCTGCAGATCATCACCCGCGCGCTGGTCGAACGGGTGGAGCTGGACGGGCGCAAAGTCACCGGCGTCACCTATCTGGACAAGGCGGGCAAGCGCCACACGATCACGGCCCGTAAGGAAGTGATCCTGTCGGCAGGCGCGATCAACTCTCCGCAGACACTGATGCTGTCGGGAATCGGCCCGGCGGAGCATCTGAAGGCAAACGGCATCACCCCGCTGGTGGATCTGCCCGGTGTTGGCCAGGGGATGCAGGACCATCTGCAGGCCCGGCTGGTGTTCAAGTGCAACGAGCCAACCTTGAACGACGAGGTGCGCAGCTTGGTCAACCAGGCGCGGATTGCGCTGAAATACGCCCTGTTCCGCGCGGGGCCGATGACCATGGCGGCAAGCCTTGCCACCGGCTTCATGAAAACCCGGCCCGAGCTGGCGACACCGGACATTCAGTTCCACGTCCAGCCCTGGTCCGCTGACAGCCCCGGCGAAGGCGTGCATCCGTTTTCGGCCTTCACCATGTCGGTCTGCCAGCTGCGACCGGAAAGCCGTGGTGAAATCCGTCTGAACGGGTCCGATCCGCGCAGTTATCCGAAGATCATCCCGAATTACCTGTCCACCGAAACCGATTGCCGCACCATCGTGGAGGGTGTGAATATCGCCAGGCGGATCGCCAAGCATGCGCCGCTGTCCTCTAAGATCGCAGAAGAGTTCCGCCCGCAGGCAGAGCTGCAGATGGACGATTACGAGGGCACTCTGGACTGGGCACGCAGCAATACCGCCTCGATCTATCATCCGACAGGCACCTGCAAGATGGGACAAGGCGCTGATGCCGTTGTGGACTCATCCTTGCAGGTTCACGGCTTGGAAGGGCTGCGGGTTGCCGATTGTTCGATCATGCCTGAAATCGTGTCCGGCAACACAAATGCACCGGCGATCATGATCGGTGAAAAGGCAAGCGACCTGATCAAAGGCGCCCACTAAAAGAGCGGGCCGTTGAAACCTATTCTTGGCTGAAACGGCCCGGCGCCGGACGCCGGACTCTGTGCGCCAGCTGCCGCTGTTCAGCCTGCACTTGCTCCTGAACCTTCAATTGCAAAAACATCAGACCGGCGGCAAATCCAGCGTGGGTGCCTATCTCTTTTGCCGAAACGGCGCGTGCCGGAGGACGGGGTGTTTGCCGCTGCGCCGGGAATGATCCTGCCCTGGTCCAGCATGCCCTGCACCTGGCCAGCCGGTGCCTGAGCCGTGGCAAGCGCCAGGGCTCGCTTTATCACCTGCACCAGGAACCCTGCAGTCGGCGGGATTGCCGCATGCAGGCAGTATTGTAAATTTCAGACCGCGTTTCACCCCCAGCGCGCCGCCGCCCTCTGCTGGCCTTGCGGCCCGCTTTCCCGCGCCCCGCGCCAGATCCCGGATAAATAAACGCCCGCGACCAGGGTCAGGCCAAGCCTGAGATTTAAGCGCTCTTCCCCTCTCTCCGGCCGCCACCGGACAAAACGGTTGCCTCCGGCCGCCCCTGGTTGCCATGCCGTTAATCAGAGCAATTGTGCCAGATATCAGCACACCGCAGGGAGACGCCTAAATGATGAAATCCACCGTGAACACCGTTGCAGCCGCCGGTCTGGCGCTTGCAGCTCTGGTTCCGGGCACGGCAACCGCCGCCCAGAGCCCGACCGTCAAACAGATCGAAGACCGCGGCACCCTGCTGTGCTCGGGCCGCAACGGCAGCTACTTCGGCTTTGGTGAAGTCAACGACAAGAACGAGTGGAAGGGTCTCGACATCGACCTCAGCCGCGCGCTGACCACCGCCATTCTGGGCGACCCGGCGAAGGCGCAGATCGTACCGCTGAGCTGAGTGTGACCGACGTCATAGGCCTGGAAGGCGGCACCGTCTGTGTTGAGGCCGGCACCACCATCGAACGCCTGGTGGCCGACTATCTGAAGGCCGAAGCGGTCGAACACGCTATGGTCAGCTATGAAAAAGCCTCCGAGCTGCGCGCCGCTTATCTCGCCAACCGCTGCGATGCCTTCGCCGCCTAGCGCCCTTTCCTGGCCGTGCTGCGCGCCACCGGATGGACAACCTGGACGCGCATGTGATCCTGGGCGACCAGCTGTCGGCAGAACCGATCGCTGCGGCCATGCGCCAGGGTGACGAGGCCTTTGTGGACACCGTGAACTGGATGCTGTCCGCGCTGCTTCTGGCCGAAGCGCGACTCAACATGGGGGCCGGCCTGCTGCAACCGGGCCGGCCCCGCTGTATTCAGGGGGTAAGCGGGAATAACAACGGAAGAGCGCCGGCGGCGCCACAAACAACAGAGGACCCAGCCGCAGGCCGCACTGCTGGCCCTGTTTGCCGTCCTCATCCTTACAACGGTGCAAAGCGCAGGGGTCAATCTGTCAGAGCTTGGCCTGGCCAGCGGGTTTGATTTCCTGGGCCGTGCGACCGGCTGGGCCTATTCTTTCTCGCTGATCGAGCGCTCGATTGATGACACCCACGGGCGCACGCTGATGATCGGAGTGATGAACACGGTGTTCCTCGGCGTGATCACCATTTTCCTGTCGACCGATCTGGGCTTTGCCATCGGCGCCGCACGCATTGCCCGTAACCTGTCGGTGGCGGCTGCAGCGGCGGTTTTTGTGCAGATCTTCCGCAATATCCCGCTGATCCTGCAGCTGGTGTTCTGGTCTTTGCGGCCCTTCTGCCGCTGCTGCTGCGCCGCGCCACCGCACTGGCGCGCAAAGGGCGGATCAAGACCTGGCTGGCGGCGGTTCCCGCAGCCCTTGTACCGGCAGCATTTGCCACCCGTCCCGAGGCAGCACCGCTGTTTGACACCCCCGCGCTGAAGGGCCTGCGCTTTGTCGGCGGCGTCACCGTCTCCATCGAACGGGTCGCCATGATCATCGCCATCGTGCTTTATGGCTCTGCCTATATCGCCGAGGTGGTGCGCGGCGGCCTGAAGGAAGTCCCGCAAGGCCTGGTGGAGGCCGTCAAGGCGCTCGGGCTGGGCGGCCGCCACATCTGGTTCCGCATCCAGCTGCCTTTGGCGCTCAGGACCATCATCCTGCCGCTTGGAAACCAGTGGATCTTCATCATGAAGGCCACCACCATCGGTGTTGCCATCGGTTTCAGCGACCTCTTCATGCTGGTCTCCACTTCGATCACCCAGTCGGGTCAGACGCTGGAACTGATCGGCATCCTCATGGCCACTTTCCTGGCTATCAACTATTCGGTTGCGCAGGCTGTCAACTGGCTGAACGCGCGGATGCAGCTGAAGGCACACTGACATGGCTGGAACCTCTGCACTTCCCAATGCCTCTTGGGGCGACAAGGCCTCGGCCGTGTTGCGCAAGCGGGTGATTGCAACACCGTCGATGGCGGTGGTGAATCTGGTGATCTTTGCCATCCTGGCCTGGCTCACCTGGCAGCTTATCGACTGGGCTTTCCTGGGCGCGGTCTGGGGGGGCGGAGCAATCCGCCGCCTGCCCCGACGCCGCCGGCGCCTGCTGGTCGGTGATTGCCGCGCGGCACCGGCTGGGGCTGTTCGGGCTCTACCCTTACGAGCTGCACTGGCGGTCCACCCTGGCCTTCTTCGCCATTGTTGCCACTGTCGTGGCCTCCTGCTGGCCTGCCATGTGGAGCGCCAAGCGGCTGACACTGCTCTGGGTCACTGGATTTGCCGCCTATTATCTGCTGATGGAGGGCAGCTTGCTCGGCCTTCCTCGTCGATGATGCCGGCGTCCGAGGTGGCGTAATAGCCGGGAAATTCCTCGAAATAGGCGCTGAGGAAGCGGTCGGGCGCATTCCACAGCGTCGGAAAGCAGCTGGGCGGCAGCGGCAGTTTCACCACGATATTGCCCAGCGTGCCCGGTGACACCGGGTTGCCGCCGTCATCCAGAACCTGCACGTCATAGCCCGGCATCGGCTTGCCGGGGGAGCCGTATTTCACCGCAAATGCCCCCAGCCCCACCGGGTTGCCGGAGATCGCCCAGCCGGTTTCGGTCTGCCACCAGTGGTCAATCACTGGCCGGTCCAGCTTGGCTTCGGCCCATTTGATGGTGCCGGGGTCGGACCGTTCGCCGGCCAGGAACAGCGTGCGGAAATGCGTGAGGTCATATTGCCCAATCAGCTTGCCTTCCGGATCTTCCTTCTTGATCGCGCGGAAGGCGGTGGGGGCGGTGAACATGGCCGCAACTTTGTGGTCCTGAATGACCCGCCAGAAAGCGCCGGCATCGGGCGTGCCCACCGGCTTGCCCTCTTAGATCCCCGAGCCGCAGCCGTTCAGCAGCGGCGCGTAGCAGATGTAGGAATGCCCCACGACCCAGTCCACATCCGAGGCTGCCCAGAAAACCTCGCCCGGCTGCAGGCCATAGTGATGTTCCATCGTCCAGCGCAGGGCGACCATCTGGCGCCATTGTCACGCACCACGCCCTTGGGCTGGCCGGTGGAGCCGGAAGTATAGAGGATATAAAGCGGATCGGTCCCCAGCACCGGGACGCAAGGCGCAGCGAGGCCCGCGGTTTTGGCCGCGGCCACCGCCTCGGCATAGTCCACGTCCCGCCCTGCGGTCAGCTCGCAGGGTTGGCGGTCGCGCTGCAGGATGATGCAGGCGGCAGGTTTTCTCTCCGCTGTCGCGATTGCCTTGTCCAGCAGGGGTTTATAGGCGATCACCCGGTTGGTTTCGATCCCGCAGGAGGCCGAGATAATCAGCTTGGGCGCGGCATCGTCGATGCGCACCGCCAGCTCGTTTGCAGCAAAGCCGCCGAAGACCACCGAGTGCACCGCACCCAGACGGGCGCAGGCCAGCATGGCAAATTCCGCCTCGGCCACCATCGGCATGTAGATGACGACACGGTCGCCCTTCACGACGCCCTTGTCCCGCATGTCTGCGGCAAGGGCCGCGACATCACCCAGAACCTTTGAAAAGCTGTAGGTCTTCTGGCTGCCCGTCACCGGGCTATCCCAGATCAGCGCCGGCGTGTCGCCCCGCCCCGCCTCCATATGGCGGTCGACGCAGCTCCAGCAGGTGTTGCATTCCGCCCCGTCAAATCAGAGCCCGAGGGCGCCTGCATCCGGGTTGAAGACCTGTTCTGCCGGGGTGATCCAATCGATGCCTTTGGCGGCATCCTCCCAGAAGGCAACCGGATCGGATTTCCATGTGGCATATGTGTCGGCGTAGCGGCACATGCGCGTTCCTCAGCAGGTGTAGTTCAGGCCCAGGCGGCCACCATCGACGTAGATTGTCTCGCCGGTGATGTAGCTGGCCTTGGGGGAGGACAGGAAGGCAACGGTGTCGCCGATCTCACGCGCGGTGCCCATGCGGCCGATGGGCGTGCGCGACATCGCCATTTTCATCGCCTCCGGGTTGGCGTTCACGCCGGCCATCATTTCGGTGTCGATGGAGCCGGGGCCGACCGCGTTGACGCGGATGCCGTGTTTGGCCAGCGCCAGAGCCGCCGTCTTGGTCAGCTGCATCACGCCGCCCTTGGAGGCGCAATAGGCCGGGATCGCTTCGATCGCGACAACCGCGTTGATCGAGGACATATTGACGATGGAGCCTTTGATGCCCTTGGCGACCATGGTTCTTGCGGCGCGCTGGGTGGCGTGGAACAAGCCGGTCAGGTTGACGCCGATCACCTTTTGGAAGTCATCCAGCGAATAGTCGAGGAAAGCGCCTGGCAGGGTGATGCCCGCGTTGTTGACCAGTGCTGCGACGGGACCGAATTCTTCTTCGATGCGGTCGAATATGGCGGTGACGGCATCGGTGTCGCCCATGTCGCAGATGATGCCGGCAGCAGCGCCCAGCTTCTCGGCCGCGGCCGCAACGCCCTCGGCGTTGATGTCGGACAGGATCACATTGTAGCCGTCTTCTTTTAGGGCTTCGGCGCAGGCATAGCCGATGCCTTGCGCGGCACCTGTCACCAGGGCAATGGGTTGATCGCTCATGTCTCGCGTCTCCGTTCAGTCAATCAGCCCGTAGTCGGACTTGGCTTGTTCTTTTGTGATGTATCCGGCGGCGAGATCAGCGCGGACCTTGTCTGTGTCGCGGGCGTCAGCCGCGCCATAGCCGCCGCCGCCGGGCAGGCTGAGCCGCAGCCGCTGGCCGGGCTCGATCCACTGGCGGCCCTTGCTGCGCAGCTTGGTGCCATCCGCCAGCGCCACGCCGCCGGGCGCGCCTGTCCCGCCGCCGTCACGGCCGCGGGCCGGGTTTTCAATGCGGTCGAACATGGCGTTGAAGAAGAAGCCGTAGCCAGCCCTAGGTTCGATCTCGATGGTCTGGCCGAGGCCGCCGCGGTACTCGCCTGCCCCGCCGGACCCTTCGCGCAGATCCTTGCGCCAAATGGTGATCGGGCCGACATGTTCGGTAGCCTCGACGCTCATGGTTTTCACACCCGATGGGAAGGCTGTCGCCGACAGCCCGTCCAGGCTGGGCCGCGCACCGGTGCCGCCTGAATTGAACATCAGCACTTCCCGGTTGGGCAACCCGCTGTCCGGGTCAGAGGCCCGGGCCGAGATCTGGATGTTCCACAGTGCGGATGCACCTTCGGCGGGCACGGTGCCCGGTAGCGCCTGATGCAGCGCGCCCAGGACCACGTCGGGCACCAGATGGCCCAGCACGTGTCGCACGGACACAGGGGCCGGGCGTTTGGCGGCCAGAATGCAGCCTTCAGGCGCGGTGATCTCAAACGGCTCCAAGGAACCAGAGTTGTTCGGAACCTGCGGCGCAATCGCGCATTTGAGCCCGTAGCAGGCATAGGCGCGGGTGTAGACCTCCGGTACGTTGACGCCGAATTTACTCATCCCCGAGGTGCCGGCAAAATCCGCTTTCAGGCTGCCCCCATCGACGGTCAGCGTCACCTTCATGTCGACCGGCGCGTCGTAGCCGTCGACGGTCATCGCGTGTTTGAACGTGCCGTCCGGAACCTTGGCGATGGCCTCCAGCGTGGCCTTGCGCGAGGCGGCCATGATGAAGTCGGACAGCCCGTCCAGATTGTCGATGGA
Source organism: uncultured Paracoccaceae bacterium (assembly GCA_913054485.1). Taxonomy (GTDB): domain Bacteria; phylum Pseudomonadota; class Alphaproteobacteria; order Rhodobacterales; family Rhodobacteraceae; genus FREY01. Next base: position 4,079 of record CAJXHQ010000040.1, on the reverse strand, counting down.
GAATTCCTCCATCATGTCCTGCAAGCGGCGGTCGCCGGCCTCGTTACAGGCGGCGAGCGAATACATGTCGCCCACGGTCTGGTCGGGGGTGCGCACATTGGCGCGGATCATCTGCACCAGAAGCGTGTTGACCTCGCCGCGGTCGGCGAATTTCATGATCGGGATCAGCAGGCCTTCCTCATAGACCTCACCGGCATCGGGGCCGAAGCCGCGCCCGCCGATGTCCACCACATGCGCCGTGCAGGCGAAATACCCGATATGGACAGATTTGCGGAACACCGGCGTCACCACGGTGATGTCATGCAAATGACCAGTGCCAAGCCAGGGATCATTGGTGATGAAAACATCACCTTCGTAGGTGTTCTGCGCGCCGATCTCGCGGGCGAAATGCGTGACACTTTCGGCCATGGCATTCACATGGCCGGGCGTGCCGGTGACGGCCTGCGCCATCATCCGCCCCTGCCGGTCGAACAGACCTGCAGACAGGTCGCCGGCCTCGCGCACGGAGGTTGAGAAGGCGGTGCGTATCAGCGTAGTGGCCTGTTCCTCCACCACCGCGATCAGTCGGTTCCACATGATCTGATAGTCGATTGCTGACGCGCTCATGCCGCTGCTCCCTTGCGCAGAAGAAGAAGGCTGCCGTCGCCCTGACCGAGGACGCTGTAGCCGCTGGTGACAATTGTGCTGGTCTCGTCCTCGACGACCACGGCGGGGCCGTCGATCACAACGCCGGGGGTCATGGCGGCGCGTTCAACTTCGCGCGCCTCAACCGTTTTGCGCAGGGCGGCATCGAAGAAAGACCGCGTCTTGGCTCCCCCCAGCGCCGCACCTGTCAGGTGGCGTTCGGCCTGCGGAACCTCCGGCAGAACCGAGGCAACGGTGAGCGACCAATTGGTGATCTCTACCGCCAACCCGTCGATGATCCGGCCGAAGAGGTTGCGGTAAGAGGTTTCAAAGCCCTCCAGCAGCGCCGGCTTATCAGCGTCCGTGAAGTCGCGGTAAGGCAGAACAACCGGGATTTCCCAGCCCTGTCCCGCATAGCGCATGAAGGCGGTGAGCTTGACCGTGGTCTCAGCCTCCCCTGCCCCTTCGGAGACAAAGCTGCGGGCTTCGTCTTCCAGCTCTTTCAGGGCGGCATTCACCGATGCCGCGTCAAAATCATCCTGACGCTGGAACAGCCCGCGCGAGGCTTCATAGCTGAACGGCGCCTTCAGGAAGCCGATGGCCGATCCGACGCCGGCTCCCGGCGGGATGATCAGCGCGTTGATGCCCAGTTTCTCGCACTGGCGGCAGGCATGCAGCGGCGCGCCGCCGCCAAAGGCGATCATGGTGAAATGTTCGATGTCGCGGCCATTTTCCACCGTGTGGACGCGGGCGGCATTGGCCATGTTTTCATCCACCATTTCAGTGACGCCAAAGGCAGCCTGCGACGGGTCCAGACCCAGCGGATCGCCAAGGCGCGCGGCAAGGGCGGTCTGCGCATTGTCCAGCGACAGGGGGATCGCGCCGCCTGCGAAATTATCCGGGTCCACCCGGCCAAGCGCGAGGTTCGCGTCCGTCACGGTCGGCTCTTCACCGCCGCGCTGATAGCAGGCGGGGCCGGGTTCGGACGCCGCCGAACGCGGGCCCACCTGAATGCGGCCCATGGCGTCCACGGATGCGATGGAGCCGCCGCCGGCGCCGATTTCAACCATCTCCACCACGGGCGTGGAGACCGGCATGCCGGAGCCCTTCTTGAAGCGGTAGGTGCGGGCGACCTCAAACGTATTGGCGGTTTTGGGCGTGCCGTCTTCGATCAGGCAGATCTTGGCCGTGGTGCCGCCCATATCGAAGGAGAGCACCTTGTCCAGACCATGCGCCAGAGCAAAATCGGCGACAAAGATCGCCCCGCCCGCGGGGCCGGATTCCAACAGGCGTACAGGCTCCTGTGCTGCTGTTTCGACCGAGATCAGCCCGCCGCCGGAATGCATCATGAAGACCGGGGCGGAAACATCATGCTCGCGCAGGCGGGTCACCAGACGGCCAAGGTAATCGGCGACCTGCGGCTGCACATAGGCATTGGCAATGACCGTGTTGAAGCGTTCAAACTCGCGCATCTGCGGTGAGATTACAGAAGAAACCGAGACCGGAAGATCCGGTGCTGCGGCTTTCAGCGCCTCCGCCATCTGCGCCTCGTGTGCCGGGTTGGCATAGGCATGCATGAAGCCGATGGCGACGGCCTCGTAACCGCCGGCCAGAACCAATCGCACCATGGCGTCAACCTCGCCCTGATCCAGCGGCAGCAGAACCTCGCCATCGGCCGCGACACGTTCATTCAGCGTATAGCGGTCCTGACGCGCCACCAGCGGCTGCGGCAGCTGCAGGTTCAGGTCATACTGCTCGAACCGGTTTTCCGACCGCATCTCGACCACGTCGCGAAAGCCCTCGGTGGTCAGAAACGCCAGCTTGGCGCCGCGCCGTTCGATCAGCGCGTTGGTCACCAGCGTGGTGCCATGGATCACCTGGCCGATATCGGACAGCGCAATGCCGGCCTGGCCTGCGGCCTTGATGATACCGTCCAGGATGGCCTGTTCGGGCTGTGAATAGTTGGTCAGCACCTTGGAGGTGCTCATGCCGCCGGGATGCTGCAGGGCAATGTCAGTGAAAGTGCCGCCGATGTCGGCACCGACGCGGATCTGGGGATCAGGCATTGTTCTTCCTCGCCGTCAGAAACTTTTGATCAGCTGGTTGGCCGCAAAGGCCGTCTGGTAAAAACCGGTTTTCAGAGTGTTATTGCTTACCGGTTTGAGGTCGGAGACCGGCACAGGCAGGTCGTCCTCGCTGGCACCGGTGAACAACTCGGACAGAGCCTTGCCGAACATGGTGCCGGTGGTGATGCCGCGGCCGTTGTAGCCAACGGGAGTGTACAGCCCCTCGGCCAGCCGGTGGATATGGAACATGTGGTCCGGCGTCATGGCGATCTGGCCGTGCCAGGAGTCTTCGAAAGGCACATCGCCCAGTTCCGGATAGAGCCGCTTCAGATTGGTGCGCGCCCAGCGGCGCGACAGCCCGCCGAGGTCGGACCCCATGGAGCCGATGATCAGCCGCCCGAAATCATCCCGGCGCAGCGAGAACATCACAGGTGCAGTGTCCCACAGGCCCTGACGCTCTTTCAGGATGTGGCTTGCGCGGTCGCCCAGCGGCGCGGTCGCGACCTGAAAGAAATGGATCATGGTGAAGGTCTGCTTCAGCCCCGGCCACAGATCATCCGAATAGGCATTGGTGCCAATCACAACCTTCTTCGCTGTCACTGTGCCGCGGTTGGTCTTGACCACCCAGCTATCGCCCTGACGGGACAGGTTTTGCACCGTGACACCGGTGGTGATCTTCGCCCCGGCACCGTCTGCCGCCCGCGCCAGCCCGCGCACATAGCCCATCGGGTTGATGGTGCCCGCACGCCGGTCCAGCAGACCGCCGCAGAACTTGCCGGTGCCGGTCTTTTCAGCCGCCTGATCAGCATCCAGCAGATCCACCGGCGCACCCAGCCGCTGCCATTCTTCGGCGCGGCCGCGCAGTTCTTCAAATCCTTTCGGGGAGTGGGCGGCATGAATGGTGCCGTTGCGCTGCGCCTCGCAGCGGATCTGGTGTTTCTCGATCAGCGAGAACACATAGTCCGGCATATCGCCCAGTGTCTGCACCAGCGAGGCACCCTTTTCGCGTCCCAGCAGCCTGTGCACATCCTTCGGCGGCAGCCAGAGCCCGGCATTGACCAGCCCGACGTTGCGGCCCGAGCCGCCATAGCCGATGTGATGCGCCTCCAGAACCTGGCAGTCCAGGCCTTTTTCAGCGCAATGCAGAGCGGTCGAGAGCCCGGTGAAACCGCCTCCGACGATGGCCACATCACACGTGCCGCCGACATCCGCAGCCTTTTCATAGGCCGGCTCAGCCGCGGATTTGTCCCACAATGATATCGGCACCGTGCATCCTTCCCTAACTCGCAAATGGATCCGGGCGGCGGGCCCGGAACCGGATTACAGTGACCTTGATGGAGATTCCTTTTCGTGTCAATATTCGAAAAGATCGTTCCAAATGACGGCACA
>CAJXHQ010000039.1 GCA_913054485.1 uncultured Paracoccaceae bacterium | reverse complement strand
CGAGGAAGTCTTCGGTGCGCACTTCGGTCAGGCAGACCTTGGATATGTCAAAGCCCGGCACTTTTTTGATATTCGGCCCGGCACGCAAGCCCCCGGTCAGCTCATATGTCCACTGGTGGTACGGGCATACCACGACCCGGGTGTTGCCGGTGCCGCTGACCATCTCATGGGCGCGGTGCTGGCAGACATTGTAGAAAGTCCGAACTACGCCGTCCCGGCCGCGGATCGCAAAGAGGCTCTGGCCTGCGATCTCGAAGGCGAAATAATCGCCCGGATTGGGGATCTGGCTGGCGTGGCCCGCAAATTGCCATGTGCGGGACAGGAGCCCGGCCATCTCTTTTTCAAAGATGGCGGGGGAGGTGTAATAGACGGCTTCCAGGGAACGGACGGGGGTGTTGGGTGCGTTCATTCCGGCTCCTCAGTATAAAGGCCAAGCTGGTGGCGGCGTTGGTGAAATTTCTCGACCCGGTCCACGATCTCCTCGCTGGCGCTTGCAATAACAAAGGAGAGCAGCGTTTCCAGCACGGCGATGGTGGAGACGGACGAGGGGAAGAACTGGGGCGTGTCCGAAGCCACGACAAAGCCGTGATCGGACCCCAGGATGATCGGGGAGGCGGGTGAATCGGAGATCCCGACCACCTTAATCCCCTGTTCGCGCGCTATTTTTATCGCATCGACCACTTCGGTCCGGTAGGGTTTGCAGGTGATGGCAATCAGCACATCCCGTCCGTCGGCCCAGGCCAGGTCATCCACCGGGGTGGAGCCAGGGCGCGGGATGGCATGGAAGGCTTTCATCCCCGTCGACGCAAGATAGGTGAAGTTGCGGGCATTGGCGTTATTGACGCCCACACCCAGCGTATAAACGTTGCGCGAGGACCAAATCGCCTCGGCCGCTTCGCGCAGCTGGGCTCCGGTGATCCCCCCGAATGTATCTTCCAGATTGCGGATCGCAGCACCCGCCATATCCGCATAAAGCCCGCCCAGATCGCCGGACTTGCGGATGTCCTGCAGCCAGCGGGCGCGGTCCGGAAACGACACCGCCCCCTGGCGGATTGCATCCCGGAACGGTTCGCGGAAATCATCATACCCGTCGAATCCCACCTGCCGCGCCATACGCACCACGGTATTGGGTTTCACATTGGCGGCCTCGGCGATCTCGCGCACTGTCGAAACCCCTACATCGCGGGGGTTTTCCAGCACATAGCGGGCTGCCTTCTGTGCTTCGGGAGTCAGCGCCTCCCATTCGTCGGAGAGGCGGGCGAGGACGGAATCTGATACGTTTGTCTCATTCATAATTGACGAGGGTACAAATGTACGCTTAGCCTGTCGAGCAGTTTTGCGACTCGTTTGACAGGAAAACACACATGTCCTCGAAACACCTGCCCGCACGTGCCAAGGTCGTCATTGTCGGCGGCGGCGTCATGGGCTGCGGCCTGGCCTATCATCTTGCCCATGAAGGCTGGGGCGCAGAGACCGTCCTTCTGGAAAAGGCGGAGCTGACCTCCGGCTCCACCTGGCACGCGGCAGGCCAGATCACCCATTCGACCAGCTCTTACGGGTTGGGGAAAATGGTGGATTACAATATCGGGCTCTATTCCAAAGGCTTGGAAGAAGAGACCGGCCAGGCCGTCACTTGGCACGGCTGCGGCTCCTTCCGCCTGGCCTATACCGAGGATGAGATGGACTGGCTGCGCCACACGCTGTCGGTGGGCCGCGCGCTGGGGTTCAACATTGAACTTGTGGGCGCTGAGTTCATCGCCGAAAAGCACCCCTTCTATAATCTCGACGGCGTGCTGGGCGCGCTTTACACGCCGGATGACGGCCATGTGGACCCGTCAAACGTGACCATGGCCATGGCCGCGGGCGCGCGCCAGAAAGGCGTGCAGATTTTCCGCCGCTGCCAGGCCACCAACATCACCCGGAACGAAGCGGGCGAATGGGTGGTGGAGACCGAACAGGGGACTATTGTTTGCGAGCATGTGGTCAACGCCGGCGGCACCTATGCGCGCCAGATGGGCGAATGGTCCGGGCTGCAGCTGCCGATGACTTCGATGACGCATCATTACTTCGTGACCGAGGACGTGCCGGAGTTCCAGGATCTGGACAAAGAGCTGCCGGTGATCCGCGATGACAAACAGGTCTCGGGCTATATCCGGATGGAGCAGAAGAAAGGCCTCATCGGGATCTACGAGAAGGAAAATTCCAACTCGGTCTGGCATGACGAATGCCCCTGGGACTATGAAAACTGGCTGTTTGAGGCAGACTACGACCGCGTCATGCCCTGGTTGGAAAATTCATTGGAGCGGATGCCGATTTTTGCCGATCTGGGCATCACCCGCGAAGTGCATGGCGCGATCAGCCATCCGCCCGACGGCAACCCGATGGTGGGTCCGGCGCCGGGGGTGCAGAACTACTGGTGCTGCTGCGGCACCCAGATCGGCATCGGCTGGGGCCCGGGGCTGACGCGCGAGCTGGCGAAATGGATGGTGCATGGCTCTGCCGACATCAACATGCGCGATTACGACCCGCGCCGCTTTGGCGATTACGCCAAGAAGGACTGGCAGGTGATCAAGGCGCATGAGGACTACAAGCTGCGCCACGAGATCCCCTTCCCGCATTTCAACCGCCTGGACGGCCGCCCGATCAAACCCTCGCCGCTTTATGAGCTGCTGAAGCACAAGGGCGCTGTTTATGAAGAGGTCTTCGGCCATGAGCGCCCGCGCTGGTTTGCGCGTGATGGCGTCGAGCAGCGCGACCACTACTCATTCAAGCGCAACGAAGTCTTTGATATGGTCGCCCATGAGTGCAAAGCCGTGCGCGAGCGCGTCGGCATCATGGATGTGACCGCCTTCACCAAGGTCGAGGTCTCCGGCCCCGAGGCTTATGCGCTGCTGGACCGGCTGACCGCCAATAAGATGCCGCAGAAAAACGGCTCCATCACCCTCACCCATATGCTGAACCGCCGCGGCCGGGTGGAGCTGGAGACCACCATTGTGCGGATGGCGGATGACCGCTTCTACCTGGTCTGCGCCGCCTTCTTCGAGCAGCGGCTGATGGACCACCTGAACCACAACCGCGCCGATGAGGACGTGCGGATCACCGCCCTTTCAGCGGACTGGTCGGCGCTGTCCCTCAATGGCCCGAAATCGCGCGAGGTGCTGGCCGCCTGCACCGATGCGGATCTCTCCAACGCGGGGTTCCGCTGGCTCTCGGCGCAACAGATCACCGTGGCGGGCCACAAGATCTGGGCCTTCCGCATGTCTTACGCCGGTGAGCTGGGCTGGGAATTCCACATGCCGGACGCGGCTTGCGTCGACGTCTACTCTGCCCTCTGGGCCGCAGGCGAGGCGCATGGGATCGAGAACTACGGCTCCTTTGCGATGAACTCCCTGCGCATGGAAAAAGCCTTCCCCGGTGCGGGCGAGCTGACCAATGAGGTCACCCTGCCCGAGGCCAACGTGGGCCGCTTCTTCAAACTGGACAAGGACTACCTCGGCGCCGAGGCCACCCGCAAGAGCGCGGCCGGGGCCGAAGCGGGCGAGATGCCCTGGATCTGCGCCTACCTGGAGATCGAGCCGGACGGCATTGAAGACGGCCACGGCGGCGAGGCCGTGCGCCTCAATGGCGAAGTGGTCGGCTCCACCGCCTCGGTCGCCTATGGCCACAGTGTCGGAAAAATCCTGGCCTTCGCCTTCGTCAAACCGCATGTGAACGTGCCGGGCACCGCGCTGGAAGTGCTGATCGCAGGCGAGCCCCGCGCGGCCCGCATCCTGGGCGAGGCAGCATACGATCCGGCGTCCAAACGGCCCCGCGCCGACGCCCCTGCAGCAGCAGCTGCAGAGTGACCGGCCTGCCGGAAACCATGAACGCCGTGCTCCTGACGGGGCACGGCGGACTGGACCAGCTGGTCTATACCCGGATGGCCGCGCCGCGCCCGGACAAGGGCGAGGTCCTGATCAAGGTTGGGGCCTGCGGCCTCAACAATACCGATATCAACACCCGCACGGCCTGGTACTCAAAGGCCAATGACGCCAATCTCGCTGACGGTGCCGAGGACGGGTTCGACAATACTGACGATGCTGACGGGACCTGGGGAGCTGGGGCCGTTCAGTTTCCGCGCATCCAGGGGGCGGACGCTGTGGGCGAAATCGTCGCCGTCGGTTCCGGCGTCCCTGAGGCTCGTATCGGCCAGCGGGTTATGGTCGACCCCTGGCTGCTGCCTCATGGTGACTGGCAGAACCCTGAACAAGCCGGGTATTTTGGCTCCGAACTGGACGGCGGTTTTGCCGAATACACCAAGGTGCGCAGCGAGAATGCCATCAGGATCTCCTCTCCCTTGAGCGACGCGGAGCTGGCGACTTTCGCCTGCGCCTATACCACCGCGGAGAACCTGGTGCAGCGCACCGCGCCGCGCCCCGGCGAGACCGTAGTGATCACCGGAGCTTCGGGCGGTGTCGGCTCTGCTGCCATCCAGCTTTGCCGCCTGCGCGGCTGCCGGGTGATCGCGTTGGCGAGCCCGTCCAAGGCGCCGCTGCTGCTGGAACTGGGCGCGGACCATGTGATCGACCGCAATTGCGATGACCTGGAAGCCGAGATCCGCCGCCTTGCAGGCGGGCCCGCCGATATCGCGCTGGACGTGGTGGGGGCTCCGAATTTCATGCCCCTGATCAACGCGCTGCGCCAGGGCGGCCGCTATTCCACCTCCGGCTGCATCGGCGGTCAGATGGCGCAATTCGATCTGCGGCAGCTGGTCTACAAAGACCTTCAGCTTACCGGGGCAACGATCTGCCCGCCCGGCACCATGCAGCGCGTTGCCGGCATGATCGAGACCGGCGCGCTCAAGCCGCTGCTGGCAGCCGTCTACCCCTTGGCCGAGCTGGCTGCCGCCCAGGAAGCCTTTATCGCCAAGACACACGTTGGAAACATTGTGGTGACACCATGAAAATCACGCGTATCCGGGTCTTCAAGACACCTCTGCCCTATGTTGGCGGCTCCTACGGCTGGGGTGCTGGCAATGCCATCACAACCGCCATGTCCTCGGTTGTTGTCATCGACACGGACGCAGGGCTGCAGGGCTGCGGCGAATTTGCACCCTGCGGCGAGAATTACATGGTGGCGCACAGCGAAGGCGTCGAGGCCTTCGCCCGGCTCGCTGCGCCGCAGCTTCTGGGCGAGGATCCGCGCCAGCTGCACCGGATCGAACGGCTTATGGACCATATTGTGCAGGGCCACGGCTACGCCAAAGCTCCCTTTGATGCGGCCTGCTGGGACATCCTCGGCAAATCCGTGGATCAGCCGGTCTGGATGCTGATGGGCGGCAAGCTGACCGATGGGGCGCCCATGTACCGGGTGGTGCCGCAGAAACCCGTGCTGGAGGAAACCATCGCGGAAATGGAACAGCATCGCGCCGCGGGCTACCAGCAGTTCCAGATCAAGGTGGGCGGCGACTGGGTCACCGATATCGACCGCATCCGCGAAGGCGTGCCGCTCTTGCAGCCGGGCGAAAAGGCCATGGCCGACGCCAACCAGGGCTGGCGCGTGGACAATGCGATCCAGGTGGCGCGTGCAACACGCGATCTCGACTTCATCCTCGAACAGCCCTGCAAAACTTACGAGGAATGCCAGCAGGTGCGCCGGGTGGCCGAACAGCCGATGAAGCTGGATGAATGCGTCACCGGCATCGACATGGCGCGCCGCATCGTCAACGACCGCGGGGCCGAAATCTGCTGCCTGAAGATCTCCAACCTTGGCGGCCTCTCCAAGGCCCGCCGGGTGCGCGACTTCCTGATCGATCACGGCATTCCTGTTGTCTCCGAAGACACCTGGGGCGGCCAGATCACCACCGCCGCCGTGGCGCATTTTGCCGCCTCCACCCCGGAGGAGTACCTGATCAACTCCACCGATCTGATGAATTACAACACCCGCAGCACCGGCATCGGCGGCGCCGTCTCCCGCGGCGGCAAACTCTACGCCCCCGATGCGGCCGGCCTCGGCGTCACCCCGGACTTCGAGAGTCTCGGCGCGCCCGTGGCCGACTACGCAGCCCCGCAATGACGCCCCCGTCTTTCATCTTTCCCCAAATACTCCCGCCGGAGGCTCCTCCGCTCCCCACACAGGACTGACCCATGAAGATTACACGCATCACTGCCTGGGAAGTGCCGCTCACCAGCCATGAGACCTACTACATGGCCGGCGGCAAGACCTGCGACACCACGCTGTCTGTTCTGCTGCGGCTGGATACTGACACCGGCCTCAGCGGCTGGGGCGAGGTCTGCCCGATCCCGCATTACCTGCCGGCCTATGCCAAGGGCGTGATCCCGGCGCTTGAAGAAGTGGCCCCGGTGCTTATCGGTTCGGATCCTGTGGGACCCGAGGCGGTGATGGAGCGTTTGAACAAACATCTGATCGGCCACCGCTACGCCAAGTCCGCCATCGACACCGCCCTTTGGGACCTGACAGCCCAAGCCGCCGGGCTGCCGCTTTATGCGCTTCTGGGCGGGCGGGCGGTCGAGGACATGCCGCTGTATCATTCGATCACCTGCGTCGCCCCGGACGAGATGGCCCGCATGGCACGTGAGGCATATGAGTTGGGGATGCGCCAATTCCAGGTGAAACTGGGCGCAGATGATGACTGGCAGGCGGACGCCGAACGGCTGATCAAGGTGCGCGAGGCGGTCGGAGCCGGGCCGCTGGTTTACGGTGATTGGAACTGCGGCGCGGATGCGCTGACGGCCACCCGCACCGGCCGCGCCGTGGCGCATCTGGACGTGATGCTGGAGCAGCCCTGCGCCACCATTGAAGAGTGCGCCCATGTACGCGCGGCCACCGGCCTGCCGATGAAACTGGACGAAAGCGCCCATGACATGGACTCGCTTATCGCAGGGCACCAGGCGGGCTGCATGGACGCCGCGGCGCTGAAGCTGTCGAAAATGGGCGGGCTGTCGGCGATGCGGCGCACGCGTGACCTCTGCCTGACCCTTGGCACGCAGATGTGCATCGAGGACACCTGGGGCAGCGATGTGACCACCGCCGCCCTGCTGCACCTTGCCGCCAGCACGCCCGCCCGCGGCATCATGAACACCTGCGACCTCAGCCACTATGTCGGCCCGCGGCTGGATCCGTCCGCCCCGATCCGCCGCAAAGGCCGCATTTCCCCGCCCGAGGGCCCAGGCCTTGGCGTTACGCCCGATGCGGACGCCCTTGGCCAGGCCAAAGCCATTCTCGACTGACACCAGATCAAACCACAGAGACCAAAACCCATGGACGACCTCTCGAACGCCTACCCCTCCCACGATCCTGCCTGGGTGCAGGAGATGCACGCCAACCACTACCTGCAAAGCTGGTCCAAACAGGGCGGCAAGCCGCCGGTCATCACCGGGGCCGAAGGCAGCTGGTTCTGGGACAGCAACGGCAAACGCTACCTGGATTTCCAGTCGCAGCTGGTCAATGCGAACATGGGCCACCAGCACCCGAAGATCGTGCAGGCGATCAAGGACCAGGCCGACAAGCTCTGCTATATCGGCCCGGCGATGGGCTCTGACGTGCGCTCCGAACTGGCGGCGATCATGAATGAGATCACCCCGGCCAATATCTCCTCCACCTTCTTCACCACCGGCGGTTCGGCGGCAAATGAGACCGCGATCCGGCTGGCGCGCCACAAGACCGGGCGCACCAAGATCATCGCCCGCTACCGCAGCTACCACGGCGCCACCGGCGGCACGCTGAGCCTGACCGGTGACCCGCGCCACCACCTGACCCGCGCCGACATGCCCGGCGTGGTGCGCATGCTGGACCCCTATCTCTACCGGCTGCCGACCGGCCATACCGACCCGGCGAAATGCCCGGTGGCCCAGGGCGGCCCGCATCTGGAAGAGCTGCTGATGTATGAAAACCCCAACACCGTCGCCGCGGTGATCCTGGAGCCGGTGGTGGGCACCAATGGCATCATCGTGCCGCCGGACGGCTACCTGCAGTCGATCAAGGCGACCTGCGAGAAATACGGCATCCTCTTGATCGCGGATGAGGTGATGGCCGGCTTCGGGCGCACCGGTAAATGGTTCGCGGTGGATCACTGGGGCGTTGAGCCCGATATCATCACCGCCGCCAAGGGCATCAACTCGGGCTATGTGCCGCTGGGCACGATGTCGGTCAGCACCGAGCTGCACGACTGGCTGCGCGACTACCCGCTGCCGGGCGGGCTGACCTATGCGGGCCACCCGCTGGCCTGCGCCTCGGGCGTGGCCGCAATCCGCGCCATGCAGGAAGAGGGCACGCTGGCCCATGCCACGGCGATGGGTGAAAAACTGCGCGCCGAACTGCACAAGCTGGCCGGGAAACACCCGTCGATCGGCGATATCCGCGGCCTTGGCATGTTCAACGGCATAGAGCTGGTGAAGGACCGCAGCACCCGCGAACCGCTGGTGCCCTTTGCGGCCAAAGGCCCGGATGCCAAGCCGATGTCCGACATGATGTCCTTTGCGATGAAGGAAGGTCTCTACCTCTCTTTCTACTCCAACGTCATCCGCCTGACGCCGCCGCTGAACATCAGCGAAGCGGACATGATGACCGGCCTGGAGATCCTCGACCGCACCCTGGACGTCGCAGACCGGGAGTGTGCGTGAGCGCACTCCTGACCAAAGGATGGCATGACATGAATACCTCCGGGATTATCATCGCAGGCGCAGGCCAGGCAGGCTGTTCCGCAGCGCTCAAGCTGCGCAGCCTCGGCTACGGCAAGCCGATCACCCTGATCGGAGAGGAGCCGCATCCCCCCTATCAGCGCCCGCCCCTCTCCAAGGGCTACCTGCTGGGCGAGCTGCCGCGCGAGCGCCTGTTCCTGCGCCCGGAGGCGTTTTACGCCGAGCAGGACATCACGCTGCGGCTGAATACTACGGTCACCGGCATCTCGGCGGCGGAGCAGACCATCACCTGCGGCGCGGAGACCCTGCCCTATGAGCATCTGATCATCGCCACCGGCTCTACCCCGCGGCGGCTGCCCTCAGCCCTGGGCGGGGATCTGCCCGGCACCTTCACGCTGCGCGGCATCGCGGATATCGACGCCATCGCCCCGATGTTCCAAAGCGGCCGCAAGCTGGCTATCATCGGCGGCGGATATATCGGCCTGGAGGTGGCAGCGGTGGCTGCAAAACTGGGCCTCGGCGTCACTTTGATCGAAGCCGCCCCGCGTATCCTGCAGCGCGTCGCCGCGGCTGAAACCGTCGGCTATTTCCGCGCGCTTCACAGGCAGCACGGGGTGCGCATCCTTGAAGATACACAGGTATCGCGGATCACCGGCACCGATGCCGCTGACGGGGTGGAATTGGCAGACGGCACCGTCATTCCTGCCGATTTCGTGGTCTTCGGCATCGGCATCTCGCCCAATACCAGCCTTGCAGAGGCGGCAGGCGTCACCGTGGACAACGGCATCCGAACGGATGCCTTCGGACGCACATCCGATCCTTCGATTTGGGCCGCCGGCGATTGCGCCACCCTGCCTTTTGCGGGCGCGCAGATCCGGCTTGAAAGCGTCGGCAACGCCATTGATCAGGCAGAAGCGGTGGCCGCGAACATCATGGGTGCAGATACGGCCTATGCGCCGAAACCCTGGTTCTGGTCGGATCAGTATGACGTCAAACTGCAGATCGCAGGCCTGAACGCGGGCTACGACGAGGTGGTGACCCGGCCCGGCTCCGGCGGGTCTGTCTCAGTCTGGTATTACAAGGCCGGCCAGCTGATCGCGGCGGACGCAATGAACGACCCGCGCGCTTACATGATCGCCAAGCGGCTGATCGAGTCCGGCAAATCACCCGCCGCCGGGCTGATCGCCGATCCGGACACTGATCTCAAACCGCTTCTGCGGGCCTGACGCCCTTCCGGAAAGGATAGAGCCCATGTTCCTGGACCCCAAGCCCATCAGCGGCACCTGCAAGGAAACCGCCGGGTTGCCCGCCGGGGCGGCTGACACTCCCACTGTCAGGCGCCATTTTCACTTCCTGCTGCTGCCGGGGGCCAACATGCTGGACTTTGCAGGCGCGATGGAGCCGCTGCGGGTTGCCAACGGGCTGTTCAGGGAACCGGTCTACAGCTGGACTCTTGTCTCGGAAACCGGCGGCCCCGTGCGCTGCTCCAACGGGGTCTCTTTCCCGGTTGACGGCAAGCTAGGGGATACCAGCCCTTCGGATTGCGTGGTGATCTGCTCCGGCAGCACAGGATTCCTGGACGCCGGTCCTAAGACCCTGCAATGGCTGCGCCGCCATATGCGGTTCGGCGGACGGGCCGCCGCGCTGGCCACGGGTGCCTTTACGCTGGCCCGTGCCGGGCTGGTAAAAAGTGATGGGCTGACGCTGCACTGGTCCATGGTCCCGGTGTTTGAAGAGCTGTTTCCGGAGCTGGACTGCCTGAACACCCGCACGATGCTGGATGATGCGATCTCCTACAGCGCCGGGGGCAGCTGCAGCCTGGACGTGACCCTGTCGATCATCGAAGAGGATCTGGGGTATTCCTGCGCGCAGGGCGTTGCGGATGTTTGCATCTACGACTACGGCAGCAACGACGGGCGCAATCAGCGGCAGTCAATTTCCAAACGGGTCGGCACCCGGCATCCTTCCTTCGTGAATATCCTGAAGAAGATGGAGGAGCTGATCCAGGAACCTGCCTCGCTGGACGAGCTGATCGCGGATGAGCCGATCTCCAAACGCCAGGTGGAGCGCCTGTTCAGCAAGTATCTGAACACCACCCCGATGCGCTACTTCCGCGACATGCGGCTCGACCGGGCGCGCAAGCTGCTGCAGGGCACCGATATGCCAATTATCGAAATTGCCGCCGCCACCGGGTTTGCCTCTGTGAACAACTTCTCCAAACACTACCGGCTGAGGTTCGGCCGCCGCCCGCACAGCGACAGGGAGGCGGCGGCCTAGGCACAGGTCCCCGGGACCACTACGGGCGCATGTTTTCCCGCGGCAGACGGACGGGGAACTTCACCCGGTTACGCTGGCCGATGTCCTCGGGGGTATAGCTGGGACAATGGCTGGACAGAGTCCGGCCCACGTAATCCGCCGCCCGGTCAAAGGCGCTTCGCTTGCCTTTCTCCTCCCATTCCATCGGGCTCATCCGGTCGTTCAGCCGCGGATAGTAGAAATCCTTTTCCATCCGCTCCATCGTCTGGGTGCGGGCCAGGAAATGGCCCGGACCGCCCAGGCAGCAGTCCCTGATCACATCCACCGACAGATCAGCATCGGAGACATCCAGCCCGCGCACCACCCGCAGGGCGGCGCCGATCGAGTCATTGTCCATGGCCAAAGTTTCCAGGGATATCCCATAAGCGAGGCGACCATCCCGCCGGCCTCGTAAACAAGGTTTGCGCCGGAATTTGCGGTCACCACGTGTTCAGCGCTTTTTCATAGCCCGATTGCGCATCCGGCATCTTACTTCCGGTGATGCCTGCCGGGATGCCGGTGATCAGATCGAAATGCCGGGCCATCTGCCCGCAGGCGGCTGTCAGCAATGCCTGTTCGCTGCTGCCGCAGCACATTGCCCCGGTTCTGATGTCCGATACGAAGGGCCAGCAGCCGATGATGGTCGGGCCCCCTTCGGCGACTGCGTTGGTACGGAACAGACCCGCCAGAACCTCGGCCCAAATGGTCACCACCTTTCGCTGGAAGAAATGCACATTTTCCAGCGTATCGACGAGCCGCGCAGAGCTGTAGAGATCCATCAGGTTCGCGCCCCGGCAGGTGCTGGAGCGCGCATCCAGCATGTCCGGGCTGGCCCCGGCGGTGCAGAAATGCACCCGGTCGCCTTTCATGTGCATGTCGCGGCGCGGATCCCTGCCGGTCAGCACAAAGTCACGGTTGGCAATCTTCAGGGTGTAGATATGTACGGACTCTCGGGACACTTCCTGTAAATTCCCTGATTTGGGATGAAGGAAGTTTTCATGACGAGCGAAGAACGAGACATCCAACGTAAACTTAGAGTACTTCAACATGCCGAGA
>CAJXHQ010000038.1 GCA_913054485.1 uncultured Paracoccaceae bacterium | reverse complement strand
AGCCCATTCGCGCAATTGGCCCACGTCTTCTCCGGGGCCAGGCTCGAAATCGATGGGACGGGAGCCCGGCAACTCCGCCGGCCTCCCGACCCACAAACCGGAACCAGTGGCACGGTGCAAAGCGGAGCGCCCAATACGGTCATCACAGAGAATGCCGTAACCTGGCCGACCGTTCTGGACTATCAGCGCAGCGTCGAGGCAGAGCTCCTTGAAGGCGGCACCTTTTTGCGCGGTGTAGCCGTCCATTTCCTCCAACTGCATCCGGTGATCGAAAGCAAAGGTGCGCACATTCGGCAACTCACCCTTCCGGTTGGTGGACCAGTGGATCTGTTCCAATACGGCATCATTGCGCAGGTCTGCCCGGTTGATCCCACGGTCGAAGAAGAATTTCAGCTCATCCCAACTTGGATATGCCGGAGTGCAGCCGTGCCGGGAAACGGCAAATGCTCCGCAGGCGTTGGCGTATTTCAATGCTGTGCTCCAGTCTTCTCCGTCGAGCCAGCCTTTCAACAGCCCCGACATAAAGCCGTCGCCGGCACCCAGAACGTTGAACACTTCGATCGGGAACCCAGGTCCACTTTCGCCTTCGTCCAATCGGTTCGGGATCACACCGCCAAAGGCAACGGCACCGTCAGCTCCGCGTTTGCAGACCAATGTGGCACCTGATACCTCTCGGATTGCGCGCAGTGCGGTGACCGTGCAGGTGGAGCCGCCAGCAATGTGGAACTCCTCTTCGGTTCCAACGATCAGGTCAAACAGGTGAAGGTGCGCTTGCAGTTTTTCGGTGACTTCGCCGCTTTCGACGTATCGGCTCTCACCATCACCGTGCCCGGCAACGCCCCAAAGGTTGGGTCTGTAGTCGATATCAAGCGCGGTTTGCATCCCAGCTTCCCGGGCGACTCTCAGCGCCTTGAGCGTAGCCGCCTCAACCTGCGGGTTGCTCAAATGCGTCCCAGTTGCAACAACGGCGCGCGCCGACCGGATGAAATCTGGATCAATGTCATCTTCAGTTAGGCCCATATCGGCACAGTTTTCCCGGTAGAAGATCAAGGGAAACTGTTCCCGGTCGCGAATGCCGAGCAACACCAACGCTGTCAAACGGTCAGGGTCGGTCTTCACTCCCGCGGTATTCACCCCTTCGCGGGCAAGCTGCTCGACGACGAAGCGGCCCATGTGTTCATCGCCGACACCAGTAATCACAGCTGATTTCAACCCCAGGCGCGCGGTACCGCAGGCGATATTCGTCGGCGAACCGCCTATGTACTTGTCGAAGGAACGCATGTCCTCCAGGCGCCCGCCGATCTGCCCCCCATAGAGATCAACTGAGGCGCGGCCAATTGTGATCAGGTCCAGTTCTTTCATGGCTCAGCCCATCACTTCGCTCAGATTGACTGGAACGCTATCCGTTGCTGATCGGGTTGCCGCTTCGGCCATGGCAAGGGCCAGAACCCCATCATCAAGTGTCACCGGCAGGGTTTGCCCCGTTGCGACGGCCTCAACAAATGCAGCCCATTCGGCCGCATAGGACGGCATGTATCGCTCAAGGAAGAAGTATGTCGGCTTTGCGCTTCTGACCCCGCCAGAAGTCGATTTGACCACGGTGTTTTCAAGCATATTCTGTGCCTGCAGCAGCCCCTCGGACCCCAGAAGTTCAACTCGTTGGTCGTAACCGTATACCGCCCGGCGCGAGTTTTTGATCACGGCAATCCGGCCATCGGAATAGGTCAGAGTGACAACCGCAGTATCCACATCGCCGGCAGCTCCGATTTCAGGATCGACCACCGAAGTGCCAACGGCGCTGATGGTCACAGGTGCCTCACCCATCAGGAAATTCGCCATGTCGAAGTCGTGAATCATCATGTCACGGAACAGGCCGCCCGACACCCGGATGTATGAAACAGGCGGCGGTGCCGGGTCGAATGACGTGATTGACAGCAGTTCAGCCTTGCCGATCTCTCCACCCGCTAGCGCCTTGCGCAGGGCGCTGAAATTCGGATCGAACCGGCGGTTGAAACCGATCATTACCGGTCGGCCTGTAGCCGCGGCGGCCTCCTGGCACGCCTGCGCCCGTTCGAAGCTCAAATCCACCGGCTTTTCGCAGAGCACGGCCTTGCCCGCCGCGGTCGCAGCCTCGATCAGTTCAGAGTGTGTGTCGGTGGACGTGGCGACAAGCACCGCGCCGATTGATGGGTCCGCAATTATCTCCTCGGTTGTGCGTGCGGTACAACCATATTGCGCTGCCAACTTTTCCGCATTCTCCGGAAAATAATCTGAGACCGCGGCAAGCTTGCTTTCAGGGTGCGACGAGATCGCTGTCGCATGCACCCCTGCGATACGGCCAGCGCCAAGAAGTCCGACTTTCAGCATTTTTCTCTCCAATGCCTGCTGCATCGCGCCAGCGCGTGCATTTTCGTGTTCGATTGTGTTGGCTGCGTTCAGAGTGTGAAGGCAGCGCGGAAGGCACCCAGGGCTGTTTCAGGGTCGCTCTGTGCAAAAGCCTCCATTCCGACCGGCCCGCGGTAGCCCATTCCGGCCAGAGCCTTCGCTACAGCCCGGTAATTGATTTCCCCTGTGCCCGGCTCAAACCGTCCGGGGTTATCCGCAACCTGCACCTCACCGATCCAGGGGAGGCATTTCCGGCACCAGCGGATCAGATCCCCTTCGCCGATCTGGGTGTGGTAGAGGTCGAGATTGATCCGAAGCTGCGGGCGGTCAATTGACGAGACAAGGGCCAACACATCAGCCGAGGAGCCGAACGGGCAGCCCGGGTGATCCAGCAAATTCAGGTTCTCCAATGTGAAGACAACGCCTTCCTCTTCAGCCATATCGCAGATGCGGTTCAGCGTATCCTGCGCTTTCAGCCACATGCAGCCGGTCAGGGTGTCGGTTTGCGCGATTGGAATACCGCGGTCGCCGAGGCCGGTACCGTGCAGGTTCAGCCTTTGCACGCCTAGGCGTTTGCCAACTTGGGCCGTCTCGCGCGCAGATTTCAGGAGCGTGTCAGCCCCCTCATCATCGGCCAGGCGCCCCTCTAGGTAGCCGTTCATGATCGTGAAGGAGGCGCCGCTTCTTTCAAGGGCCGCCAGATCATGATCGGGCCAGTTCCACAACCCGACGCCAAACCCCATCTCACTGAGCCGGGCGGCACGCCATTCGATAGGTTTATCCTGCCAGAGCATTTCCGCGCAGGCGGCAAGTTGAAACGGATGATCCATTACTCAAATGTCCTGCAGTTTGAAATCGGAGCTGGCAACCGGCATCACACCCTGCAGAAGGTCCACAGATTTTTCCAGCCCTTCCAGGGAGTTGAGAAGAACATCTTCATGCTCGATCGATAGCCAGCCATCATAGCCAGCCATCTTCAGCCGGTAACAGAACTTCTGCCACCATTCGGCCCCGTGGCCGTAGCCAAGCGTGACGTAGGACCAGCTGCGCGCCGGAATATCCAGCAGCGACCCATTCTCCAGCAACGAGGCCGTGGCCTGCACCGGAGCGTTCAGCATCGTGTCCTTGGCATGAACATGAAAGATGGCTTCGCCCAAGGCCTCCGCCGCCGCCAGCGGATCCGCTCCCATCCAGAAAAGATGCGAAGGGTCGAGATTAGCCCCGATGATGGGTCCGACCGCTTCGCGCAGTTTCCACAGGGAGGGCACATTGTATACGCATTGGTTTCCATGCAATTCAAGGGCAATACGCTCAACACCATGCTCCGCTGCCAGCGTGGCGATCCCGGCCCAATACGGGATCAGTGTTTCTTCCCACTGGTAGCGCAGGATATCCTGCGTTTCCGGAGGCCAGGACGATACAACCCAGTTGGGCATGGTGTCAGTTGCGTTTCCGGCTGGAAGACCGGACATTGTACAGACGGTCTTGATCCCCATCTCGCCGGCGATCCGGATCGTGTCCTCCAAGCCCTTGCTCTGCGCCGGGTCCGTGGGGTGCAGGGGATTGCCGTTGGCGTTGAGGCTGATGATCTCGAGACCGCGGCTGTCGAACGCGTCCTGGAATGCCTTCTGCTTCGCTGGATTGCCCAGCATCCCTGCGAGATCAAAATGCGGACCCGTGGACCAGCCGCAGGTGTTGACCTCAACCCCCGACACGCCCATGCGGGCGGCATTGTCGAGCATCTCTTCGAACGGCATTCCGCCGAGGCTGTCGGAAACGAAACCCAGTTTCATGCATAGAACTCCGGTTTTGCGATCATTTCGATCGCGACTTTGGTGTTTTCGCTCAGCGCCTTGGCGCCGGACTCGGCGGCAACGGCGGCGCAGTAGCCGTCCCAACTGCTTGAACCGATTTCAGGGAATTCGCCTGTTTCGACAAACTTCAAAAAGTCACTGTTCTGCCGGCGGTAGGCTTCGGCATACCGGTCGCGCCAATCAGTGTCGTAGCGGGTACTGTTTCGCAGAGCCAAATCTGAACGCGTATATGCCACGTTGTTGGTGGCGATACTCCCGTTCTCGCCGACCAGTTCGGCGCGCACGTCGTAGCCGTAGGCGGCATTGTTGTTCACTTCGATATTCACCAGCTGCCCATCGCTGGTGTCCAGCACCATTACAACCGGAGCCACCAGCGCATCCGAGCGCCGGGGTTGCCAGGCAGATACCGTTGTGAACTCAGTGCCGAGCACGTGCCGGATCACATCGAACTCATGCGGTGCAGAATTTGTGATCGCCATGGCGCCGGTGAATCCGGCAGCGGGCGTTTCCACGTTCCTATGGAAGTTATGCATCATCAGGGCTCGGCCCAGTACTCCCGTGGCCAGGGCGTCTTTCATCTCGATGTAAGACTGATCATAGCGGCGCATGAAACCCAGCTGGACAAATTGCGCGCCCGCAACTTGCTCGGCCTCCATGACCGACAGGCATTCACTCGAGGACTGCGACAACGGCTTTTCGCAGAGCACCTTCTTGCCGAAAGCGATACAGGATTTGGAAAGAGGCGCGTGGGTGAAGTCGGGACTGGCCACGATAACGGCATCGACATCCGAGCGCGCGATCACAGCTTCCGGATCAGCATCAATGTCTGCTGCTCCAAAGGTATCTGCGATTGCGCGCGCCTGTTCCAGGTTCATATCGCACACGACTTGCAGGGCAGCGCCGGGCAATTCTTCTGCAACAATCCGGGCATGGTCCGCACCCATCAGGCCCGCGCCAATAATTGCGATCTTAGCGGTCATTTCGTTTCACTTTTCAGGATTTGTCGCAGCGCGGCTTTACGCCGGGCTGCTAGGGTGGAACGGGCGTTTATAGCCCCTTCCGGGAGGTCAGTGTTGCGCAGGCGGCGGATGCCCCTCATGGGTTTCCATGTATCCGTCAATATTCGCTTCGAGGTCAGCCATGGACTCGCCGCCCGCCATAAGGTCCGCGATTTCTTCCCGGGTCTTGTCGCCCTTGCGGAAGTCGGCCGCGATGGCACCGCGGATCAGAACGGCAAAGTGGTCACCCACGGCCATAGCGTGCATCACCTGGTGAGTGATGAAAATCACTGCCAAGCCACGCCGTTTGGCTTCGTTCACGATACGCAGAACATGGGCGGCCTGCTTCACCCCCAGAGCCGCCGTCGGCTCATCCAGGATAAGCACGCGGGCACCGAAAAACACCGCGCGGGCAATCGCCAGGGACTGGCGCTCTCCGCCGGACAGCCCGCCAACCAGGCGGTCGCCGTCGGTGATGCGGGTGATCCCCATTTTCTGGACTTCCTCAACGGCAATCTGGTTCGCCCTTTTGCGGTCGAACACCTTGAACGGGCCAACCCCTTTGGTCGGCTCCATACCCATGAAAAAGTTGCGTCCGACAGACATCAGGGGATAGGTGCCGCCAAACTGGTGGACCGTTGCTATGCCACGGCCCTGAGCGTCGCGGGGGCCGCTGAAAGTTGTCTTTTCACCGTCCATCAGGATATCGCCGCGTGTTGGCTGGTGTACTCCTGCCAAGGTCTTGATGAGGGTGGACTTGCCGGCACCGTTGTCACCCAGCAGACAAAGGACTTCACCCTCGCCCACCTTAATGCTGATTTCGTGAAGAAAGTCGATCGGGCCAAAGGACTTATCGACACTGCGGAGCTCGATAACTGGTTTTTTCTCGGACATGACCAATCTCCTCACTTCTTCTTCTTAGTCGACCAGCTGGTCGCTAGGTTGCGGAAGGTGTCATTCATCAGAACAGCGATTAGAAGCATCACACCGATGATCAGGAAAGACAGGTTCCGATCGATTTCCGTATAGCCGATGCCTTGCTGTACGACGCCGAGCGTAAGGGTCCCGAACACAATCCCCATCACGGTGCCGAATCCTCCGGTTAGCAGCACGCCGCCGACAACAACCGCGATGATTGTGTTGAAAATCATACCGAAGTTGGCCTGGGACGTTGCCGCATTGAACTGAATTGTCTGGAGGACTCCTGCGAATGCCGTGCAGGTCGAGCAGAGCATGAACAGCCCGATTTTTAGGCGGCGTACTGGGATTCCGGCATTGCGAGCACTCTCCTCATCCCCACCCAGTGCGAACACCCAGCTCCCCTTTGGTGAATAGAGAAGGAAGAAGATAAAGCCTGCGATCATGGCGATCCACCAGAAGACGGAGGACCGGAAACCGCCCAGGATCCTGCCACCGAAGAGCGACTTGGCCCACTCGGGGGATTCGATGAAGGTCTGGGTCGTGTTGATGAAAACGATCGACAGCGAAAGGGTCAGGCCTGCAACTGCGAACAGCGTGGCCAACGTCACAATGAAGGACGGCACCTGGGTTCGGGTCACGATATAGCCATTGATGAAACCGATCATGGCTCCCACGCCAAGCGCGGCGGCAATGCCAATCATCATCGGGTATCCGTAAACCCCGGAGATGATGGCGACGGTCATCGACGATGCCGGCAGGACTGCCCCGGTTGAAATATCAAGCTCACCCGCGATCATCAGGAACCCGACGGGGATCGCGATCATACCAACGGTCGATGCAAAATTGACCCAGGTGGACACCCCGCCGATGGATAAGAAGTTTCTCTGAAACCCGAAAATGGCGAAGACTACAAAAACAAGGGTGAACCCCATGAAAGCGCCCGCCGCCGGGCTGCGCATCAAGGCGCCAAGGGAAAAGCTCGTGGATGTTGATGTGGAACTCAGGCTGGTGCCCGTACTTCCGGTCGAAGTTGTATCTGTCATTTGAGCCGCCTCCCATAATTTCTCGCTCAAACCCCGAAGGGAGTATTTGGTTGGTCCCGGCCTTTATCCGGCCGGGACCCGTTCTAAGGAAGAAACTTAGCGCGCGCCGAGCTTGACGCCCTCGATGGCAGTTCCAACGTTGGAGGCATCAACGATTGCCGGACCCGTGAGAACCGGCTGAGTTGCGATCTCAGTGCCGAATTTCAGGTTGGCAAACAGCATCGATGTTGCAAGGAAGCCCTGCAGGTAAGGCTGCTGGTCGATGGCCATGGCCTGGGTGCCGGCCTCAATACGCTTCAGGACCGAAGCGGACATGTCGAAGGTGCCCAGCTTGACGTCTCCGGTCTTGCCCAATTGATCGATCGAGGATGCTGCTGCGTCGGATGCCCAAGCCGCCAAGGTGATAACCGCGTCGATCGACGGATCGGCGATCATCTCGGATTTCATCGCTTCCGAAGTGCCGACCATGTCCTGATCAAGGTTGGCGGGAACCCGCAGGATATAAGCTTCCGCTCCGGCTTCCGAAGCACCATCCGCAACCCCTTTACAACGTGTTTCAAGGTTCACGGCACCCGGGTTCTGGATGTGGCACATGATTTTCTTTGCGCCGTTGTCAGCCATGTAGCGGCCGCCCGCCACACCTGCGAGGTATTCGTCTGAACCGAAGTAGTTAAGGGCGCCGTATTTGTCCATTTCGCCTTGGCCGGCGTTGAACGAGGTGATGACAATACCTGCCTCTGCCGCGGCCTGCAGCGCCGAGGTTTCAGAGTCGGGCAGCCAGTTCGGGATTGCAATGCCTTCAACCCCTTGTGCAACGGCCTGCTCGATCAACGACACCAGATCGGGTCCAAAATTGTCATAGTTCGGGGTCTGCAGGAAGTTGACAGTACCGCCGTTGGCTTCAACCATCAGCGTCGCGTCGTCGACCCCCTTCTTGACCATGTTCCAGAATCCATCCTGGGCCGAGCCCACGATGACGGCGATATCCTGTGCCATGGCACCCGTGGACATCAGTGCGGCAACGGCAGTTGCTGCGATGGTTTTGGTGAATTTCATGTCGTGTTTCCTCCACTAATTTCCCGCCTCGACGGCAGATTTATTTTGAAAGCCTTCAGAGCGGATCAGCCTCTCGGCGGCGTGTCTCTCTGGATCCTTGCAAGCCGTGCAGCATAGCGCTGCGGCCGTTGTCCCCAGTGCAGCTTCCACCCTCCGGAAGTCTCCTCCCTGACCTCACCCGATTCCTCCTTGGCTCCAACATCATGATGATTGAAACGGCATCCCAATAGTAGTCTCGGTGGCTATTTTTGATCTACATCACATCAAAATGTACTGTTCTAACAGAAATTTTGAGTTCTTGTGTATATAATTCCTTGCCAAATGAATTATTGATGCCTTTGATGTTCATCAAGAAGTGGAGGATGAGCTATGAGTGGCGGCTCGCAAAAGGGCGGATGGAAAAGTCCTACAATCCGGGAGATTGCAAAGCTCGCGGGTGTCGGCTCCGCATCCGTGGACAGGGTGCTCAACAACCGGCCAGGCGTTAAGGAAAAGACTAGAACTAGAGTGCTTGCGGCTCTGGAAAAATTGAACCGTGAGAAGGCCGGAGAGACCGGCCCGCTGGAAATTCTGCTCTTCTCCGAGTCAGGAGAGTCGTTCAACGGGGCCATGGCCCTCGCTGCTGAACAAGTCAACCGCACCATCCCCGGCGTTCAGGTGAATGGCCACTTTGTCATTACCAGTGAAATGGACCCCCTGCCTTTTGCCCGCAAGATCTCTGAAGACGGCCTCCGGGCGGATGGCGTTATCCTTGTCGCGCGCGAGCATCCGGCGGTTAACCGGGCCGTCCGGACACTAACCAGCGCAGGGGTGCCTGTGGTCTGCATGACCTCGGATTTACCTAGCTCCCGCCGCTCGGCCTACATCGGAAATGATCAGAGCGCGGCCGGCTGTGTCGCAGCCCAGCTTGTTGGCCAAATTCTGCCCGACAATCCGTCCAGCATCCTGCTGGTCATGAGCGAGGCGTACCGGGCGCAGCAGGAGCGCGAGCTGGGCTTCCGCCGCGTTCTGCGCAGCGAGTTTCCGCACCTCAAGATCGAGGAGCGCGTGATTTCGGATGACAGTCCGAAAACAACCAAGGAGCAACTTCTGAAGTATTTTGAGACACATGATACCCCTGCCGCGATTTACAATGTCGCCGGCGCAAACCGTGGGGTGGCTGAGGCGCTGACGATCCGCAATGTGGAGCATGAGACCATTTTTGTCGGACATGAACTGACAAACAAATCCGTCGCACTGCTGGAAGCGCGGATCATGGACTACGTTATTTCCCATGACTTCGCGAGTGAGATGACTGCCTCGGTACAATGGATCCGCGATCGACTGAACGGGGTAGACACTTCTCCGCAGGCGTCCCAGATCCTTGTCCATACGCGCTACAATTGCGATCTTTGATCGGCTGTAACGCTGGCCACCGATGGATACCCTTGAAGGGAGATCAAAACTGGTGAACGTAGTCGGGAGTTCTCCTTTGGAGGGCAAGCCAGATGCCGCTAGGTCAAGTCCGTTGGGCGCGAGTGTTGCCATGCCCCATGTGCCGAACGGTGAGAAGGTCTTCATTTCCAGTGGCGATTAGGGCAGCCTGCATCTGGTGCTGGCCCGTACCGGTGCCCCGGAGGACGGGGTGAAAGGCCTTTCGCCGTTCCTGACCAGCAAACTTGCCGCAGGTGAAACGTTGATAGTAACCCGATCGGGGAAAAGCATGGCCTGCAGGCCTCGCCGCCTTTGACAATTCTCCGGCAGAGCTGGCCGGGCAGAGGTGTTTCGGGCGCGATGCAAATGCTTAGCGTGCAGGACAGTCATCCGGTCTGCGGGTTGCTCCAGTCTGAAAGGGACGCTGACGCCGTTACCAGAGTTCAGCCACCGCCTCAGGTGGCATCTGCCGAAGCCGCGCGGATGGCCTTTTCGGCGAGTTCGAGAAAACGGGCAGCTTCTTCTGGGGAAAGACCGGGCAGGATTTCGCCCTGCAATTCGGTCACAACTGGTAGGATGTCGGTGAAGACTTCAGCCCCCTTCTCTGTCAGCCGCACTTCGCGGGCCCGGCGGTCGTGCTTGCAGACCGTGCGCGCGACAAATCCTTTCTGCTCCAGCCGGTCGATGACGCCGCCGATCGTCGCCCGGTCATAGGCGATCTGTGCAGCGACCCCGGCCTGATCAATTCCGGGGCGGGCAGAAATGGCATCCATGGCTGCAAACTGGACTGGTGTCAGATCCAGGCCGGTGTCCTGCATACGCTTGCTGAATACCTGGGTTGAAAGCTGATTCAGCCGCCGAACCAAGTGTCCGGCCATACGTGATGCCTTCATGGTGTTTTCTCCGTCTTCAACGTGATCAAGTCGAAAGTAGCAATAACACAGTAGGTTATGAAGTTTGATGTGTATACAAGTTATATTGACGACAAATAGTATGTGTAGGTATTATCTGCTTGCGGGTGCAGCTCGCGGCAGCAGCACGAAAGGGCGGATAACGATGCAATTCTATATGGACGGTTTTCGCGGGGGCAGCCCCGACATCAAGCTAGCTGCAGCGGACCGGCGCGACTACAGCCGGAACGCCCCGCTGCCGGAGAAGGTTGATGTGCTGATCGCGGGTGCCGGCCCGGCAGGGCTCTGCCTGGCTGCGCAGCTGTCCCAATTCCCAGGGATACGCACCATGATCGTCGAGCGCAGCCCGTCCAATATCGTGAAAGGCAAGGCGGACGGTATTAACACCCGCACGATGGAGATGTTCCAGGCCTTCGGGTTTGCCGACAAGGTCAAACGCGAGACCTACTGGGTGAACCAGACTGCCTTCTGGATGCCGGACCCGGAAAACCCGGCGCATATCAAGCGGATCGGCCGGGTGCAGGACGTGGCCGACGACAGTTCGGAAATGCCGCATATCCTGATCAATCAGGCCCGGCTGCACGAGCTGTTCCTCGAGGTGATGGAAAACGCCCCGTCTCGGTTGCAGCCGGACTACAACTGGGCGGTGCGCGATCTGGAGGTCGATCCGGAGGCAAAAGAACACCCGGTGACTGTCACTCTGGAAGACACCGGAGTGAATTGGGGGGAAACCGTAACAGTCCGCGCCAACTACGTGGTGGGCTGCGACGGGGCGCGCTCTTCTGTACGCAAGGCCATCGGTGGGGAATTGCATGGCGACGCGGCGCATCAGGCCTGGGGCGTCATGGACATTCTTGCCAACACCGATTTCCCCGACGTGCGCCAGAAATGCCTCGTCACCTCGGCCCAGGAGGGCAACGTGCTGATCCTGCCGCGCGAGGGCGGCTACCTTTTCCGCATGTATGTGGAGCTGGACAAGCTCAATCCTGACGAGCGCGCGGCCAGCCGCAACATCACCCAGCAGGACCTGATCGCAGCGGCGAACCGCATCATGCGGCCCTATACGATAGACGTGAAAGAGGTGGTCTGGTGGTCAGTCTACGAGATCGGGCACCGGATGACCGACCGTTTCGACGATGTCCCAGCAGGGGAGGCCGCTTCCCGCCCGCCGCGTGTCTTTACCGCAGGTGATGCCTGCCACACCCATAGCCCGAAAGCGGGGCAAGGGATGAATGTGTCGATGCAGGACACCTTCAACCTCGGCTGGAAGCTTGCGCATGTGCTCACCGGGCGGGCGGATGCCAGCCTGCTGCACAGTTACTCAGCCGAACGCCATGCAGAGGCGAGGCGGCTGGTGGAGACCGACCACAAATGGGCGCGCATCATGTCGGCACCGGTCGGAGACTCCGAGCTGGATAGCGGCGGGGAGCCGCGCTTCATGCAGCATTTCAAGGCAAATCTGGAGTTCACCGGCGGCCTTGCGGTCAAATACGATGAATCGGCGCTGACTGCCGCGCCTGTGCATCAAGCCCTGGCCACAGGGCTGGAAATCGGCCGGCGGTTCCACTCGGCCCCTGTGGTGCGCGTG
>CAJXHQ010000037.1 GCA_913054485.1 uncultured Paracoccaceae bacterium | reverse complement strand
GTCAGGAGGCCCTTGCGGGCCTCCGGGCCGGGCACATCAAAGGCCAGCGCGATATCATCAGATGCAAATTCCGGCGTCACAACAGAATACCGATCAACCTATACCGCCAGCCTAGCCTAAGCCTGCACCGGGGTCACGCCGCCACTGCTGGCCTCTCCAGCGGCAGGGCTGCAGCGACGCGCTCTGCATAGGCCAGCAGCGCCGGGTAGGCGCGTGCGGCTGCAACAACCTCGGGATCCGCCGGGGCACGGGAGAGCGCCTCGATCATTGGCGCGGCAGAGCAATCGGCGGCAGTGACCTCTGCGCCGAACAGGAACGGATGATCGCCCAGCCGTGTTTGCAGTGCTGCCAGATCCTGGTTCAGCCGGACCAGACGCTCCGCCTTGCTGAACCGGGTGATGCCTATGAAATCGAGCCCCTGCAGCATTCGGGCACGGATCTGGTCTGCGATGGGTTTGGGGGCCATCGCCAGAACCGATGTGCACAGGTGCTGCCAGCCCGCTTCCTCGTACCACCGGGCGGTAACCACATGCGCCCAGAGCGCCTCGTCCAGCCAGCGGATCAGCAGACGGGAATCCGCCTTTTGTTCCGTACTCAGCCCCGGATCGAAATCGGCCCCGCGGTCTTCGAGGAAGCGGCGGATCCCCTCGCTGTCGGCAATCAGCGCATCGCCGTCACGCAGCACCGGCAGTTTGCCATGGGGCATCGAGGCGAAGTTGAAGAAATCCTCGCGCTGCCAGGTCTCGCCCGACATTTGCAGCAGGTAGGCTGCCTTGGAGCAGAACATGCCGTAGCTGAACATGCCGTTGCCGCCGGGATGGGTAAGAAGGGTGAGCATCTGTGGTCTCCTGTTCGATTGTCTCTGGAGACAGGCTAGGCGCAGCTGATGACAAAAACTGTCATCAAGGGTAGAGAGAATGCATCATGTCCCGTGTTCACCGCCTCACCCGGCTGATGCAGGCCCTGCGCCTTGGTCCCGGCCCGCATACCGCCGCAGCCCTTGCGCAGGATCTGGGCGTGTCCGCACGCAGCATCCACCGCGATATCGCCACCCTGCGCGAAATGGGCGCGGTGATCGACGGTGCGGCCGGTTACGGCTTCACCCTGATCGAGGACAACGCCCTGCCGCCCATGGGGTTCCGCGATACCGAACTGGAGGCGCTGGTGCTGGGTCTGCGCGAGGTTCAGGCGATTGGCGATCCGGATCTGGCCGGGGCTGCCCGGGATGCGTTGAAGAAACTGGAAGGCCGGCTGCCGCCCAGCCAGGCGGGCCGCATGCGCCATGCGGTGCTGTCGGCGCACCGGTTTCACCCCCCTGCCCCGCTGAAAATCAGCCCGGCCGAGTTGCGCCGCGCGGCCTGGGAGGAGCTGGAGGTGCGCTTTGGATACACCGATGCCCAAGGCGCGATCACCAGGCGGCAGGTGAAACCGCTGAGCATGATCTACTTCGACCGCTCCAATGTGCTGGTGGCCTGGTGCACCCTGCGCGAAGATACCCGCGTGTTCCGGCTGGACCGGATACAGGATCTGGAAGTGACGCAGACCAGTTTCCGCCCCCGCCGGGCGGTTATGCTGCGCGCGGCTCTGGCCAAGCTGAAGGACGAGGCCGCGGCAATGGCACAGGCGGAACCCCGCCCCCGCGCAGATTGAGGCTTGTTCGCCCCTTTAGGGAATCGCAAATCGGCGGTAACCTGCCCAAAAGAGCAGTTAAATAATGAGGTGACCCATGCGCGTTTGGCTGACGGCCGCCATATTGGCGGCAGCTGGAACGGCGGCGGCAGGCGCTGCCCCCCAATCTTCCCTTCGCCCGCAGATCCGCCCATTGGCGGTGCTGCCCGAACAGATTCAGCCGGCGGCCTTCACGTCGTTGCGGCCGCGGCTGCGCCCCCTGAGCCCGGCAGAGGAGAAGCTGCATCAGGCGGCCTCGGAGCGCGGTTTTCAGAGCTGGATCAAAGGGTTCCGAAAACGCGCCGGAGCGCAGGGCATTTCGGGCTCTACGCTGGACCGGGCCTTTCGCGGCGTCACCTATGATGCAGAGGTGATCCGGCGCGACCGCAACCAATCGGAATTCACCAAGACGATCTGGGAATATCTGGACAGCGCCGCCTCGGACACGCGGATCAAAAACGGCAAGGCTGCTTTACGCGAACAGAACGCGCGGCTGAAGCGGATCGAGGCGAAATACGGCGTCGAGAAAGAAGTGGTCGTGGCGGTCTGGGGGCTGGAGAGCGCCTATGGCAATTACCGCGGCAATATGGATGTGGTGCGCTCGCTGGCGACGCTGGCCTATGACGGGCGGCGCGGCAAGTTCTTCGAGGCGCAGCTGATTGCTGCGCTGAAGATCATCCAGGCCGGCGATGTGAACCCGCGCAAGATGACCGGCAGCTGGGCCGGGGCGATGGGCCACACGCAGTTCATTCCGACCTCTTACCTGGCCTATGCGGTGGATTTCACCGGCGACGGCAAGCGCGACATCTGGTCAGACAACCCGTCGGACGCCCTGGCCTCCACCGCGGCCTACCTGAAGAGGTTCGGCTGGAAAAAGGGCCAGCCCTGGGGCGTGGAAGTAGAGCTGCCGAGGGGCTTCAACTATGCGCTGGCCAGCCGCAAAATCAAGAAAAGCCCCGGCGACTGGGCGCGGCTGGGGGTGACGGATACCTCGGGACGGTCGGTGCCTAACCACGGCGCGGCCTCGATCCTGCTGCCCGCCGGCGGCAACGGCGCGGCCTTCATGATCTTCAACAATTTCGCGGTGATCGAACGCTACAACACGGCGGATGCCTAAGTGATCGGCGTCGGGCCCCTGTCGGACCGGATCACCGGCGGCGCGCCGATCCAGTCCAAATGGCCGCGCGGCGACCGGGCGCTGACTTATAAGGAGCGCCAGGAAATGCAGAAGCGGCTGACCCGCGCCGGGTTCAGCACCCAAGGGGTGGATGGCAAAATCGGGCCCAAGACCATCGCGGCGGTGCGCGCTTACCAGCAGGCGCATGGGATGACGCCGGACGGCTATGCGTCTTTGGCATTGCTGAAAAAGCTGCGGTAAGAGGGGCTCTGCCGCGGCCCTGCCGGCCTCCCCGCGGTATTTCCGGCCAAATGAAGAGACGGATTCTGGCCATCAGGTGAACACCAGGGCCCAGACCGGCAGGAGCAGCGCCTGGCCGCGGATGACGATGGCGTTGGCGATACCCATGCCGTCGACCATGGGCATCACGAAAGCTTTGAAGCCGGTGATTTCGCCTGCTTCGATCTGCTTGTCATGGCTGGAATAGGCCACCGCTGCGCAGCGGCTGCCGGGCGGAATGCCGTCGGCCTGGCCGGGGTAAACCGGCTCCAGCGTCGCGAGAATGGTGCCGGGGCGTTTACGGTCCTGCAGCTCGATGAGCTGATCGGTGGGCCTGAGCTGTCCGCTGGCGATAGTGCCCTGGACGTTGGTGACCACCATGGGAATGACCTCAAGCGGGCGGGCGGCGCAGGTGATTTCGGCCAGCATCCCGCGGCGGACAACCGGCGCGGAGATCTGCCCGAAGGCGGCCTGAAAGCGCCCCACGCCGGAGGTTTCGGGCACAAGGATGCCCGCCGGGCGCAGGATCGGGTTCACGATATCGCCGGGTTCCAGTTTGAACTGTTTCACGGTGCCATCGGTGCCCGCATAGATGGTGGCCTTGTCGATCTCGGTCAGGGCCTGGTTCAGTGCGGCCTCCGCCACGGCGCGCTGCGCGGGCAGGACAGAGGCGACGCGGGCCTCGACCATCTCAAGCTGGGCGCGGGCTGATTTCAAAGCGCCTTCGCGGCCTTCCACGGCAGCAGCCAGCGTATCCAGTTCCTGCTGGCTGACCACATTCGGGTTGCGGTCATGCACCTCCTGGCGGCGGGCAAGATCGTCGCGCGCCTGGCGCAGGGCGCTTTCGGCGGAGAGGATATTGCCTTCGGCCACGGTGATTTCCGAGGCCGCCATCGCAATTGCGGCATCTGCTTCTGCCATGCGGCGGCGGGCGGTTTCCGCCGCAGCGCGCTGGCGGCGCGTGTCCAGACGGAAGATCGGATCACCCGCTTTCAGGCGCTGGTTGTCGGCAACATAGACCTCCTCCACCCGGCCCGGCACGTCCGACAGGATGCTGACGGTGCGGTAGAGCGAGACCACGTTCTTGGCCGAGGGGTGGAAAAAGAAAATCACGGATATCAAGGAGATCGCCAGCACCGCGCAGGCCGTGATGCCCCAGCGCAGCTCGTACCAGACGGAGAAGAGGGTGATCTCATGCCCCAGCCGTTTGCCTTCCACGCGGGTGCGGTAGAGGTAATCGGGCAGGATGGTGATCAGCGCGCTGAACAGAACCTCAAGCATTGCCGCCCTCCTTGGTCAGGGCCTGGCGGATCTTGCGCAGGTCGCCGAGAGGCGAGGAAAAATCCGGCAGGCGGATCGCAGCAAGCAGCAGCGCCGCGACCCAGAAGGCGTTGTTCATGGTCACCAGTGAGATCAGCCCCAGCAGGCCGACCAGCTGCATCTGGGTCTTGCTGGTGCCCTCGACCATGCGGTCGGGGATCGACTGGACGGTGAAATAAAAGGCCCCGAACCCCAGCAGGACCAGGATCAGGACAATGGCCACGGCGGTGAACAGAATATCGCTCTGTCCCGGGCCGGTGATGAAAAAGGGCAGCGCCTCGGGCGCGAGGGTATGGGTATCAGTCATGAAAATGCTCCGGAATGGCCGGTGCTTTCAGTAGACACAATGACTTAGCTGTTTTCAACGGGTCTTCTGCTCTGACCCCGGAAAGAAAAAACCCCGGGGTAGACCGGGGTTTTATGGGATCAGGTCGGGCTCATGCCGCGCATGCGTTCGGAGTGGCGGCGCAGCATTTCCACCGTGGCCAGCAGGCCGATGGAGATCACCACCAGAATCGTGGCAACCGCCAGAATGGTGGGAGAAATCTGCTCGCGCAGGCCGGTGAACATCTGCCAGGGCAGTGTCTTCTGGCCGGCCGAGCCGACAAAGAGCACCACGACCACCTCGTCAAACGACGTGATGAAAGCAAAGAGGCCGCCACTGATCACACCGGGCAGGATCAGCGGCATCTGCACCCGGAAGAAGGTGGTGACGGGGCCTGCGCCCATATTAGCGGCCGCGCGGGTCAGCGAGCGGTCGAAGCCCACCAGCGTCGCGGTCACCGTGATGATCACAAAGGGGATGCCCAGTGCGGCGTGGGCCAGCACCACGCCCATGTAGGTGCCCTGCAGGCCGATGCGGCTGTAGAAGAAGTACATCCCCGCCGCCGAGATGATCAGCGGCACAATCATCGGCGAGATCAGGATCGCCATGATGGCGCGGCGGAAAGGCACATGCGGCTGGCTGAGCCCGATGGCGGCCAGGGTTCCGAAGCCCACCGACAGGACAGTTGCCATCGGCGCAATGCGGACAGAGTTCCACAGCGCGTCCTGCCAGCTCTCGCTGGTGAAGAAGTCCTGATAGTGCTTCAGCGAGTAACCTGCCGGATCAAAGCGCAGCATTTCAGGCGTGAAGGTGAAGAAGTCCTGCGCGTTGAAGCTGAGCGGCATCACCACCAGGATCGGGGTGATCAGGAAGACAAAGATCGAGCCGCAGATGACGCGGAACGTATAGTGCCACAACACCTGGCCCGGGGTCAGGTAGGGGGCCAGATGGGCGCGGTAGCGCGAGGTCGCAAGCCAGAATACGAACCAGCCGGCAAACCAGCCAAAGAGGGCTCCGACCACGCCGGCGGCCAGGCCGCCCATCAGCAGGCCCGCGGCGGTGAAGCCCGCGAAGATCGCCCAGCGCAGCGGTTTTTCCTTGTCCGTCATGCCGGCAAGAACAAAGCCCAGCGCGCCAAGGAGGACGGCTCCGATCAGGATGCCAAGGAAGCCCGAGCCCTGCGCCGTGCCGACAAAGAGGCCAAAGAAGGCACCCGAAGCAGCGGCAACAGCGCCGGTGAATGCGGGGGTCTGGTTTTCTACAGGTGTCAGTGCCATGTGCCTTACCCCAGCTTCACGTTGTCGATGCCCACGATCTTGTCATAGGCCCAGTAGAGGAGAAGAACGACCGCCAGCAGGATGGTGCCCAGCGCCGCCGCGAGACCCCAGTTGAGCGAGGTCGAGATGTGGAAAGCGATCCGGTTGGAAATGAACACCCCCTTGGTGCCGCCAACCAGTTCCGGCGTGATGTAGTAGCCGATGGACAGGATGAAGACGAGGATGCTGCCCGCACCGATGCCCGGCACCGATTGCGGGATATAGACCCACCAGAAGGCTGTCCAGTTGGTGGCGCCCAGCGACTTGGCCGCCCGCAAGTAAGTCGGGTTGATGGTCTGCATCACCGAATACATCGGCAGGATCATGAAGGGCAGCAGGATGTGGGTCATCGCGATGATTGTGCCGGTCTGGTTGTTGATCAGCTGCAGGCGCGAGTCGTCTGCCACAAGGCCGAGCCAGACCAGAACCTCGTTGATCACGCCCTGCTGCTGCAGCATCACTTTCCAGGCGGATGTGCGCACAAGAAGCGAGGTCCAGAAGGGCAGAAGCACCAGGATCATCAGCAGGTTAGCGGTGCGCGCGGGCAGGTTGGCGAGGATCCAGGCCACCGGATAAGCCAGCACGATGCAAGACACCGTGATCACCAGCGACATGAACATCGTGCGTTTGAACAGGGTGAAGTAGATCTGCTCGTTCTCGGGCCGCCATTCGGCCCCGTCCGGGCCTTTCTGCATGTCGGCAGCGTTCAGGAAATAGCCGTTGGTATAGGTGCCGGAGTAGGTCTTAATCGTGCGCCAGACCTCCGGGTCGCCCCAGCCCTTGCCGATCTTGATGAACTGCTCGGTGAAGGGGCCATCGGCCTCGATGTCCCATTTCTTCACCCGGCGGCCCGCTTTGCGGAACAGCGAGGAAATACCGGGTTTTTCATAGTTCAGCCGCGAGCCGATGCGGGTGTGGATCTTGGCTTCGGCAGCGATCTTGAGGTCGGCAGCCAGTGCGGTGAAGACCGCCTCATCCGGGATTTCGCCGCTGTTGGCATCCCAGTCCTGCAGGGCAACAACCGTGCGTGGCAGGTTGTCCGGCACGATGGAGTTCTCGACCGAGCGGAACAGCATGTCGGCAATCGGCAGGATGAAGGTGAGCAGCACGAACAGCAGCAAGGGTGCGATCAGCATCAATGCGCGGATCTTCTGCATCCGGAGCGCGCGCGCGAGGCTGCGCTTCAGCGGAGTGCCATCCGCGGCCAGCACCGGGCCGGTCTGGGTGGTATCGCTCATGTCGGGTTCCCCGTTAAATCTTTACGCATGGCGTCTTTTTTGCGCCTTTCTGCGGTTGGGAAGGGCCTGGAAGGCCCCTCCCCGTTTTGATCCGTGAGTGCGGATTACTTGGCCAGCCAGGCCTGGAACTTGGCGTCCAGATCGTCGCGGTTGTCGGCCCACCACTCATAGTCATAGATGTGCACGTTGCCAGCGTTGGCCGGGTCGGTCGGCATATGCGGCGCCATGTCGATGCCCAGTTCGGCGTGTTTGCCAACCAGCGGC
The DNA here is from genome assembly GCA_913054485.1 of uncultured Paracoccaceae bacterium. Lineage (GTDB taxonomy): Bacteria > Pseudomonadota > Alphaproteobacteria > Rhodobacterales > Rhodobacteraceae > FREY01. The sequence continues at coordinate 4,617 of CAJXHQ010000037.1, read as the reverse complement.
GCCGAGGACTTACGTGCCGGACCGTAGGAGATGTACTTGGCCTGATCCGCCAGACGCTGGGTGTCGGTCGCAAACATGATGTAGTCCAGGGCGCGGGCCTTGCGCTCTTCGCTCAGGCCTGCCGGGATGATCCAGCCGTCCAGATCGAAGGACTGCATGTCCCAGAGCATGCCAATCGGCTGGTTCTGTTCGGCGATGGCCGAGAACAGGCGGCCGTTATAGGTCGAGCCCATCACAACTTCGCCATCGGCCAGCAGCTGCGGGGTTTCCGCGCCTGCGGTCCACCAGACAACGTTGTCCTTGATGGTGTCCAGCTTCGCCAGCGCCTGATCGACACCTTCCGGTGTGCTCAGCGTGTCATAGATGTCTTCTTTGGCGACGCCATCGCAGTACAGAGCCCACTCGACGTTGTCGATCGGGCGCTTCTGCAGCGAGCGCTTGCCCGGGTAGGCGTCCAGATCGAAGATCGCGCAGACCGATTCCGGCGGCGTGTCGCCGACCATGTCGGTGCGGTAGCCGAAGGTGGTGGAATAAACGATCTGCGGGATGAAGCATTCGGAGACCAGCAGGTCGCCGAAATCATCCGCAGCGGAGGTCCCGTCGGGCGCGGCGGCCAGCTGGGTGTCCGGGTCGATTTCCATCGCCAGGCCTTCGTCGCACAGGCGCATCGCGTCTGCGGCCACAACGTCAACAACGTCCCAGGTCACATTGCCCGCTTCATTCATCGCACGCAGCTTGGCCACCGCTTCGGCCGAGCTTTCGTCGTTGATGATCTTGACGCCGGTATTCGCGGAATAGGGGTCATGATAGGCGTTTTTCTGGGAGGCCGAATAGGCGCCGCCCCAGGACACGATGGTCATCTCGTCCGCCATATCGGCCGCCATCGCCATCGGCGCGACCAGCGCCGTGGTGGCTGCCAATGCAGTCAACGTCTTGAGTTTCATGTGCACTCTCTCCTTGTTGATTTTCTTGTTCTTGTGCCCCTGCCGGGGCGGTTTGCGGCGCAGGGCGTCAGGCGTCCAGCGCGCGGCAATCTTCGGGCAGCCAGCCGATTTCAATTTGCTGGCCGGGGACAAGGCGCTCCACATCCGGCGCGTTGCGGGTCTTGATGATAAACTCATCATTGCCGGCAACCCGCAGGCGGGTGCGGAAAATGTCGCCCATGTAGATGAATTCCAGCACTTCGGCTTTCAGCGTATGGGCGCCTTCCTGCAGGCGGCCCTTGTTGTATTCGACACGTTCGGGGCGGATCGACACGCGAGTCCGTTCGCCCGGCTGGCTGACATTGACCGGCTTGCAGTCGATCAGCTCACCATCGTCCAGCTGCACCAGCGCAATGCCGTCCTTGATCTCTTTGACGGTGCCTTCCAGCGTGTTGTTCTCGCCGATGAACTGCGCCACGAAGCTGTTCTGCGGTTCCTCATAGAGCTTATCAGGCGGCGCCAGCTGCTGGATGCGGCCGTCGTCGAACACCGCGACGCGGTCCGACATGGTCAATGCTTCGGTCTGGTCGTGGGTCACATAGACCACGGTGATGCCGAGACGATGCGCCAGATGGGTGATTTCGAACTGCATCTTTTCGCGCAGCTGCTTGTCCAGCGCGCCGAGCGGTTCGTCCATCAGAACCAGTTCCGGTTCAAACACCAGCGCGCGGGCCAGGGCGATCCGCTGCTGCTGGCCGCCCGACAGCTGTGACGGACGGCGGCCGCCAAAGGCGCCCATCTCCACCATGTCCAATGCCCGCTGCACCTTTTCTTCGCGCGTGGACTTGCCCATCTTGCGGACCTCCAGCGGGAAGCTGAGGTTCTCGGCAATGGTCATATGCGGGAACAGGGCATAGTTCTGGAACACCATGCCGATGCCGCGCTTATGCGGCGGAATGTTGTTAATAGAAGTGCCGCCCAAGCGGATGTCGCCGTGGGTCGCGGTCTCAAACCCTGCCAGCATCATCAGGCAGGTGGTCTTGCCAGAGCCCGACGGCCCCAGCATCGTCAGAAACTCGCCCTTGGGCATCGAAAGATTCAAGTCTTTGACGACCAGGTTTTCGCCGTCATAACTCTTTTGCACGCGTTCAAATTCAACGAACGCGGCGCTGTTCGCACCGTCGGCCAAGAGTATCTCCCCATTGTGTCTACCGGCAGATTTGCTCTGCGCTTGTGATTTTAGATGTTGGCATACCGAGCATATCCAGCGCTAGGTACGAAAATAATAATCTTTCGAGAGCCACGGCGGGAAAGGCATCGTTTTCGCAGCCGCCTGCTCCGAAATTGATCTTCTGCTGCATATTCAATCCGCCAGGCAAGATTTGGAGCGGACTTTTTGCGGCAGATACCGATCATTTTGCGGCGCGCCTCCCTATTGCACACGGATATGAAGCCCCGTTCCGGCCGGACCACCTATCAATCCTAATATGGTATACCAAAGTCAAGGGGTTTGTGCACTCCGCAAGGCCGAATGAAAAAGGCGGCCTTGCGACCGCCTTTCGAAATAGTTCACAAGGGCTTGCCTGCCAGTTACTTCAGCAAATCCTGCTCTTTCAGGATTTCATAGGCCTCGTCCAGCGACTTGCGGGCGCGGGTGATCAGCACCGAGATATCCTCGGGCGTGATCACCAGCGGCGGCGAGATGATCATGCGGTCGCCCACGTGGCGCATCACCAGATTGTTGGCAAAGCAGCGCTCGCGGCAGATGAAGCCGGCTGTGCCCGCATCAGCGGCGAAGGGCGCGCGGGTGTCCTTGTTGGGGGTCAGCGCGATGGACCCCATCAAGCCAACGATCCTGGCTTCGCCGACCAGCGGATGGTCAGCCAGGCTTTCCCAGGCTTCTTTCATCGCCGGACCGGCCACATCGCGCACGTGAGCGATGATACCTTCCTCTTCGATGATGCGCAGGTTTTCCAGCGCCACTGCCGCCGCTACCGGGTGGCCGGAATAGGTATAGCCGTGGTTGAATTCGCCGTCGGCGATCACCGCAGCAACCTCGTCGCAGACGATGGAACCGCCGATCGGCGCGTAGCCCGAGGACAGGCCCTTGGCGATGGTCATGATATGCGGGGTGATACCGACGGTTTCAGAGCCGAACCAATTGCCGGTGCGCCCGAAGCCGCAGATCACTTCGTCGGCGATCAGCAGGATCTCGTATTTGTCGCAGATGCGCTGGATTTCCGGCCAGTAGCTGGCAGGCGGCACGATGACGCCGCCGGCGCCCTGGATCGGCTCCGCGATAAAGGCCGCAATACGGTCTTCGCCCAGCGCGAGAATTGCTTTTTCCAGCTCCTGCGCTCGTTCCAGGCCAAATACCTCAGGATCGCTGTCGCCGCCTTCGGCCCACCAGTGCGGCTGGTCGATATGGTGGATATCAGCAATCGGCAGGCCACCCTGTTCGTGCATCGCAGTCATGCCGCCAAGCGAACCGGAGCCCACCGAAGAGCCGTGATAAGCGTTCTTGCGGCTGATGATAATGGATTTCGAGGGCTTGCCCTTCAGCGCCCAGTAATGGCGCACCATGCGGATATTGGTGTCATTGGCCTCTGAGCCGGAACCGGCAAAGAAGACGTGGTTCAGATCACCCGGTGCCAGGTCGGCGATCTTATTGGCCAGGGCGATGGCCGGCACGTGGGTGGTCTGGAAGAAAGTGTTGTAATAGGGCAGCTCGCGCATCTGGCGGGCGGCCACATCGGCCAGCTCATCGCGGCCGTAGCCGATGTTGACGCACCACAGGCCCGCCATGGCGTCGAGGATCTCGTTGCCTTCGCTGTCGGTCAGGGTAACACCCTTGGCGCGGGTGATGATCCGCGCGCCTTTTTCCGCCAGCTCGCCATTGGCGGTGAACGGGTGCATGTGGTGGGCCGCATCCAGCGCCTGAAGCTCGGCGGTGGGCAGGTGATTGGTGATAACAGTCATGAGGCGACTCCTTAACTCAGAGGTTGCCTCAAGAATATGATCAAATTCTCACATGTCAATCGAATCAGTTCGACCCGGCCAGCCCCTGCCCCACCTGCTCCATGCCCTGCGCCACGTCCCGCTCCATTGCCAGCGCAGCCAGCTCTGCATCTTTTTTGCGCAGTGCCTCGATCATGTCTTTGTGGCGGTCCGGAAAGCTCTGCGTGCCGAGGCGCCCGCAGACCACCCGCAGCGATGGCCCGAAGCGCAGCCACAGCCGATCCGCCAGATCGCTGAGCACCGGCGCGTCAGCATGTTCGTAGAGCTGCGTATGGAACCGGTAGTTCTGCACCAGGTAATCCGCGATATCCCCCTTGGAAATCGCCTTGTCCAACGCCAGATCAATCTCTTCCAGCGCGTCGACTTCCACCTCGTTCATGCGCTGTGAGGCCCGGCGAACCAGCTCGCATTCAATTGTTTTTCTTGCAAAAATAAGCTCCTCCACATCACCCTCGGTGAGCAGTGGAACCGACACGCGGCGGTTGCCCTGGAACATCAGCGCCCCGTCCGAGATCAGCCGGCGGATCGCCTCGCGCACAGGGGTCATCCCGGCGTCCAGGGCCGCAGTCAGACCCTGGATTGTGATCGGCTGCCCAGGGGCCAGTTCGCCAAAGAGAATCTGCTGGCGCAGGGTCTGGTAGACGATCTCATGCGCAGGGGCCTTGGTGCCGTTTCC
>CAJXHQ010000036.1 GCA_913054485.1 uncultured Paracoccaceae bacterium | reverse complement strand
CAGCTCAACCTCGAAAACATCCCGCCTGCCCCGCGCGGCATGCCCCAGATCGAAGTGACCTTCGACATCGACGCCAACGGCATCGTGTCGGTCGGCGCCAAAGACAAGGGCACCGGCAAAGAGCAGCAGATCACCATCCAGGCATCGGGCGGCCTGTCCGACTCCGACATCGAACAGATGGTCAAGGACGCTGAAGAAAACGCCGAGGCGGACAAAGAACGCCGCGAGCTGATCGAGGCGAAGAACCAGGCGGAAAGCCTCATCCATTCGACCGAGAAGTCGATGGAAGAGCATGCCGACAAGGTCGACCCGACCACCATCGAAGCCATCGAACTGGCAATCGTCGCCCTGAAAGACGATCTGGAGAACGAGAAATCGACCGCCGAGAAGATCAAGTCCGGCATCCAGAACGTCACCGAAGCTGCGATGAAGCTGGGCGAAGCCATCTACAAGGCGGCCGCTGAAGAAGGTGAAGAAGCCGCCCCCGCAGCCGCGGATGAAGCGTCCTCCGGCCCGGCAGACGATGATATCGTCGACGCCGAGTTCGAAGACCTGGACGGCGACAAGCGTTAAGGCCTGACAAAGGGCCACGGCTGGGCCGGTCCGCAACAGGACCGGCCCGCTTACTTTGAGGCAGAAGGAATATACCGATGTCCAAGCGTGATTACTACGATGTGCTCGGCGTCTCCAAAGGAGCTTCCGCCGACGAGATCAAAAAGGGCTTTCGCAAGAAGGCCAAGGAACTGCACCCCGACCGCAATTCCGACAATCCGGATGCGGAATCGCAGTTTAAAGAGGCAAACGAGGCCTACGACGTCCTGAAGGACGGCGAGAAAAAAGCCGCCTACGACCGCTTTGGCCATGCCGCTTTTGAAAACGGCATGGGCGGCGGCGGTGGCGGTCAGCGCGGCGGCCAGGGTTTTGGCGGCGGTCAGGACTTCTCCTCTGCCTTCTCCGATGTGTTCGATGACCTCTTCGGCGATTTCATGGGCGGCCAGCGCGGCGGCGGCGGACAGGGCGGCGGACGCCAGCGTGCAGCCCGCGGCTCCGACCTGCGCTACAACCTGCGTGTATCCCTGGAAGATGCTTTCGCCGGCCTTCAGAAAACCATCAAGGTGCCCACCGCGGTCTCCTGTGCCTCCTGTGACGGCACCGGTGCCGAAGGCGGCGTCGAACCGACCACCTGCCCGACCTGTTCGGGCATGGGCAAGGTGCGCGCGCAGCAGGGTTTCTTCACCGTTGAACGCGCCTGCCCGACCTGTTCGGGCCTCGGTCAGGTGATCAAGAACCCCTGTAAGAAATGCCACGGCCATGGCCGGGTCGAACGCGACCGGTCGCTATCGGTGAACATCCCCGCAGGCGTGGAAACCGGCACCCGCATCCGCCTTGCCGGCGAAGGCGAAGCCGGTATGCGCGGCGGTCCTCCGGGCGACCTCTATATCTTTATCGAAGTGGCGCAGCACGATCTCTTTGAACGCGACGGCGGCAATCTTTACTGCCGCGTGCCGGTCTCCATGGCCAAGGCCGCCCTCGGCGGCTCCATCGAAGTGCCGACGATCGACGGCGGTCGCGGCCGCGTGCAGATCCCCGAAGGCAGCCAATCGGGCCGCCAGATGCGCCTGCGCAGCAAGGGCATGCCAGCGCTCCGCGGCGGTCAGCAGGGTGACATGTTCATCGAACTGGCGGTGGAGACCCCGATGAACCTCACCGCGCGCCAGAAAGAGATCCTGCGCGAATTCGAGGATCTCTCCGAGGACACCACCAACCCCGAAAGCCGCAGCTTCTTCTCCTCGGTGAAGGGCTTCTGGGACGGCATGAAGAACTGAGCCAGCCTGTCAAAGGCCTGTGAACTTTAAGAACGCCCCCTTTGAGGGGCGTTTTTTTTGCGGAGATCCGGCACCTCAGCACACTTGCGGCTCCTGCCCGGGCAGCCTCTCACCGCTCAACCATGACCACACTATCCCGGCAAGCCAGCCTGCTCTCCAGCATCGCCCATCACCCGCTCGATCTGCGAAATCCCCCGCGGCCCGGCGTAAAGATCCGGCGCAGAATAGAGCGGGTCGCGCAACGCCTCCTCCACAGGGATAAACCCCCAGCTTTCCGCCGCGTACCAGTCCAGCAGCGCGCCCAGGTGATCCGCATTGATCCGGTTCATGTGCAAGAGCAGGATATGCGCCACGTCGCGCCCCAGCCCCGCCCGCGCCAGCGCCTGGTAGTGACGCGTCTGCGCTTTCATATGCGCCAGATAACGCCCGGCCACCGCCGCTGCCCCGGCTGCATCACCAACCTCCAGCGCGTCCAGGTATTCCGCGTTGAACCGCCAGTCTCTGGTGTCGATGGTGACCGGCACATTCACATAACCGGCCTTCACCAGCACCCGCTCCGCTGCCGCCTTGGCGCGTTCCGTCTCCCCCTCCCGCAGGTAGGGGAAGCGGAACAGCCGCGCCGCACCCGGCAGATCGCGGATCACTGCATCCGTGCGCCGCAACTCCCGCCGGAACTGCCGGGTGGTCAGGGTTCCGTAGTCCGGATGCGACCAGCTGTGATTGCCGATGCTGTGCCCTGCCTCCGCAAAGGCCCGCAGCGCCGGCAGGCTGTCCTCGCTTATCTGGCTGCCGACGGCAAACCCAGTGGCGGTGACGCCATGCTTGGCAAGCGCCCGGCTGACCGCCTCAACCTGCGCCAGCCCCTCCGCCGCCGCGGTGCGCGAGGGCATCACATAGGGCAGGTCATCCAGCGTGATGGCGATTTCTCCTGCGCCTGCCGGACCGGAAGAACCCGCGGCAAGAACCAGTGCTAAAACCAGGGCTCTCATCATTACCGCCGCACTCTCTCCAATCACCCCAAAAAACAACTTATGCTAGAAATTTGGCTATAGCCACCCTCGCGGCTTGCTGCGCCGCGGCGGTGTACGGGGGGTGCACGCAAAGTGCACGCAAAACACCCTCTGTCCGCCGCCCGTTTCCGCCGCAGCGCAGCGTACTTTAACCTTTCGTCAACCATCACCTCTGCAGGCTGTCCCCATGGCATCCAGGCGCGCATTCAACGACGGCACGCTGCCGCTGTTCGAGGACAGCGCAGAGCCGCTTCCCGCGCCCGGCTCCGGCTCCCGCCTGCCCTCCTATATCCGCGACCACCGCAGCCGCCTGCGCGACCGTTTCATGGACGGCGGCGCGGCTGCCATGCCCGATTACGAGCTCTTGGAGCTCGTTCTCTTCCGCGCCATCCCGCGCCAGGATGTGAAACCTCTGGCCCGGCGTTTGATGGAAAAATTCCGTGATTTCAACCGGGTCATCACCGCCCCGCCGGAACGGCTGGCAGAGGTGAAAGGGGCAGGCCCCGCCGTGATAACCGAGCTGAAAATCGTCGAGGCCGCCGCCCGGCGCATGGCCCGCGCAAAGGTTATGCAGCAGCCGGTGCTCTCGGGCTGGGAGGCGCTGCTGGATTATTGCCACACGGCCATGGCGCACCGCGAAACCGAACAGTTCCGGGTGCTGTATCTGGACCGCAAGAACGTGCTCATCGCCGACGAGGAACAGGCCCGCGGCACCGTGGACCACGTGCCAGTCTATCCACGCGAAGTCGCCAAACGTGCCTTGGAGCTCAACGCCAGCGCCCTGATTCTAGTCCACAATCACCCGTCCGGCGATCCCACACCCTCGGACAGCGATATCATCATGACCCGCCAGATCCTGACCGCGCTGGAGGCACTCGGGCTGGTGCTGCATGACCACCTGATCATCGGCAAATCAAACGAGCTCAGCTTCCGCTCCGAAGGGTTTCTCTAGACAATGCAACTCCCGAAACCGCGGGACCCCGTTCACCTTTCTAAAAATACTCCGGGGTGAATGCCCCGCAGGGGCAGAGGGGCGGCGCCCCCGCGCCGCGCGCAGGCGCGGCGCCCGGCCCAACTGTGATAACGCCCGAGGGGCGGCTGAACAGGCGGAAGCGCGCGCGCCTTTACTTGGGGCTGCGCTTGGCCAGGATGCGCTGCAGGGTGCGGCGGTGCATGTTCAGCCGCCGCGCAGTTTCCGAGACATTGCGGTCGCAGAGCTCATAAACCCGCTGGATATGCTCCCAGCGCACCCGGTCGGCGCTCATTGGGTTCTCGGGCGGCGGCGGCAGCTCATCATCGCCGGCCAGCAGCGCATTGGTGATGTCGGTGGCATCGGCCGGTTTGGACAGGTAATCCGTTGCGCCGATCTTCACCGCCGCAACGGCCGTGGCAATGGCGCCATAGCCGGTCAGCACCACCACCCGGCAGTCCGGGCGTTTTTCCCGCAGGATTTCCACCACATCCAGCCCGTTGCCGTCCTCCAGCCGCAGGTCGACCACCGCATAGGCCGGCGGGCGGGCAGTGGCGATGGCGGATCCTGCCGCAACCGACCCCGCCGTCTCGATAGAAAAGCCGCGCTTCTCCATCGCTTTGCCGAGACGCCGCAGAAAGGGCTCGTCATCATCGACCAGGAGCAGGGAATTGTCGGGGCCAATGTCCTGAAAGGCAGCTTCAGCCATATATGCTTCTCCGCAGTAACTCGTGTTCACGCGCAGAAACGACTATGGCCGCGGCGTTGCGAAAGGTCAATTTTTGCCCCCGGCGGGGTGTCACATTTTATCAATGAAGCAGGCGGCTTTCTCTGCCATCTGCTCAGGAGTGTCCTCGCGGCGGAAAAACTCCACGAAACCATGCTCCGGCAGCACCAGGTAGGAGAAGGTGGAGTGATCGACCAGGTAATACTCGTCTTCACCGTCATCATGCGCCTTGTAATAGGTCTTGTAGGCACGGCTGGCCGCTTTCACCTGCTCGGAAGAACCGGTGAGGCCGATCATCTTTTCATGCAGGTTGAAGGCATAATCCCCCACCGCCTCGGGCGTGTCGCGCTTGGGGTCGATGGTGATGAAAACCGGTGTTGCGCTGTGGCCCTTCGCCGCCAGCACATCCACCGCATCCGCATTGCGGGCCGTGTCCATCGGGCAGATGTCGGGGCAGAAGGTATAGCCAAAGTAGACAATCGACGGCTCGGTGATCACATCGGCGTCGGTCACCGTCTCACCCTTGGCGTTCACCAGTTCAAACGGCCCGCCGATGGTGTCAGCGCCGCCGGCAATCTGGCTGCTGCGGCACTGGGCAAACCGGTCGCCGCCGGTGTTGCCGCCATTTGTGGCAACCCAGACACCGCCGACCAGGGCAACGGCGGCGGCAGAGGCAAGAAGTGCAGTGAGACGGGTCATGGCAGGGGCCTTGCAGATAGAGATGTTGATCGTTTGTGATGCGAGACCTATCAATTTCCAGAGGCTTTGCAACCGGAGTGCACGGATGAGTGATCCCCAGATCGGCCTGTTGAGCGGCCAGGAACGCAGCCATTGGATCCGGCTGCGCACGCTGATCCTGCTGCGCTGGGTGGCTATTGCCGGCCAGGTCACAGCAATCACCGTGGCGCAGCGGATGTTCGATCTGCAGTTGCAGTTGCTGCTGTGCTACGTGGCCATTGGCATCTCGGTGGCCGGCAACCTCTCGGCGATGGTGCTGTTTCCGGAAAACAAGCGCCTGTCGGAGTTTGAAAACTTCCTGACCATCCTTTTCGACCTCCTGCAGCTCTCCTTCCTGCTCTATCTTACGGGCGGGCTGCACAATCCTTTCGCGCTGCTGGTATTGGGGCCAGTGACCATATCGGCCAATATGATGCGTCTGCGCTCGACCCTGATTATCGGCGCTGCCGCAATCATCCTGGTGACGCTGCTGGCCGAGTTTCATCTGCCGCTGCGCACCGGCCAGGGCTTCATTCTGCGCATCCCGGAGATTTTTGTATTCGGAAACTGGGTCGCCATTGTCATCGCGGTGATGTTCCTCGGCGCCTATTCCTACAAAATCGCGGCCGAGATGCGGTCGATGTCGGATGCGCTGGCGGCAACACAAATGGCGCTGGCGCGCGAGCAGAAGCTGACCGACCTTGGGGGCGTGATCGCGGCGGCCGCACATGAAATGGGCACGCCGCTGGCGACCATCAAACTGGCCAGCGCCGAGCTGATCGAAGAGCTGGAGGATGACCCCGAGCTGCGCGAAGATGCCGCACTGATCCGCGAGTAGGCCGACCGCTGCCGAGACATCCTGCGCAGTATGGGCCGGGCCGGCAAAGATGACCTGCACCTGCGCCAGGCACCGGTCTCGGCGGTGATCGAGGAAGCTGCCGAGCCGCATATGCACCGCGGCAAATTCATCCACATCAGCGAAGGCCCGGAGGAGGACGGCAGCCGGCAGCAGCCCACCATCCTGCGCAAGCCCGAGGTAATCCACGGGCTGCGCAACCTGGTGCAGAACGCAGTGGATTTCGCCAAGGGCAATGTCTGGGTGGAAACCGCCTGGAGCGCCAGCTGGATCCGGATCCGGATCACCGACGACGGCCACGGTTACCCGCCGCATATCATCGGCCGGATCGGCGATCCCTTCATGCGCCGCCGCCGCAGCGAGCGCGAGCGCAGCCGGCGCCCCGAATACGAGGGCATGGGGCTGGGTCTGTTTATCGCCAAAACCCTGCTGGAACGCAGCGGCGCGCAGCTGCGCTTTGCCAATGGCACTGACCCTTACCAGAAGATCCGCCCCGATTCTGAGCGTTTGGGCGCGATCGTCGAAGTCTCTTGGCCGCGCAGCAAGATCGACGCCGCAGCGGCGGGGCAAACAGGGTCACTGGGCAGCAACCAGCCGATAAAAATTTAACTATTCACGATCTGGAAACCTATTAAACTAGATTTAACCATTCCTGAGGCAGGGTAGCGTTAACCAAAATATCAAAGTCAGAGATCTTAGGCAGGTCAGCATGCAAAACTTCATTACACCTGAATGGTTGGCCCTTGCGGCGCTCTGCGCGGCGACTGCTGCGGCGGCGGTCTGGTGGCTCAGCCCGGCCCCTACGGCATCGGGAATGGAGCGGGAGCTTCTTTCCGGCGACACCAATACTGAAGCCGTCTTTCTCTTTGACGATACCCGGCTGATCGGCTGGTCCTCCGGGGCCGGCAAGCTGATCGGCAGCAAGGCCGACAAATTCAACTGGTCTGCCCTGCGCGACCAGCTGGCGCGCAGCTACCCCGGCCTGCCGCAATCCCCGGCGATGCTGAAGGACCTCGGTCCGCTCACCCTTTCAGGCACTGCGGCCGCGGAAAGCGACGAGGCCCATTGCGAATGGATCGACGGCATCACCCGCGTCCAGCTGCGCCGCCGCAATGCCGTTGGCAAGGACAGCGCAGACGGCCAGGAACTGACCACCCTGCGCGCCGCCGTGCATCAGGCCCCCTACCCGGTCTGGCTGCAGTCCGACGATGGACAAGTGACCTGGACCAACCTCGCCTATGACGACCTCAGCCTGAAGCTGCGCGGCCGCAATGCCGACCTGGGCGAGCCTATGTTCGATAATCTCGAAGAGCCGATGACCAGCGGCCGGGCGGAACGGATCCCGTTGCAGCAGCCCGAGACCGGCAAGAAACTGTGGTACAATCTCTCCGCCACTGAAACCGAGGCCGGCTGGCTGTGCCGCGCAGTGGATGTAAACGCCGTGGTTGACGCCGAGATCGCCCAGCGCAACTTCGTGCAGACATTGGCAAAAACCTTTGCCCAGCTCTCTATCGGTCTGGCGATCTTCGACCGCAACCGGCAGCTGGTTCTGTTCAACCCGGTGCTGATCGACCTCACCGCCCTGCCGGCAAACTTCCTGTCCTCGCGCCCCAACCTGCTGAGCTTCTTCGACCGGCTGCGCGACCAGCGGATGATGCCGGAGCCGAAGAACTACTCCAGTTGGCGCCACCAGATGGCCGAGCTGGTCGAGGCCGCCTCGGAAGGCCGCTACCAGGAAACCTGGACGCTGCCCTCGGGCTCGGTCTACTCGGTCTCGGGCCGGCCGCACCCCGACGGGGCCGTTGCTTTCCTCTTCGAGGATATCACCGCCGAGATCACCCTGACCCGCCAGTTCCGCTCGGAAATCGAGATGGGCCAGTCGGTGCTGGATCAGATGGACGAGGCGGTTGCCGTCTTCTCCAACGACGGGACTCTGACCGTCTCCAACTCTGCCTACCACGCGATGTGGCGCATGGATCCTGATGCGAGCTTTGCCAAGGTTGCCATCTCCGACACTGCCAAGGTCTGGCAGGACATGTGCGACCCGACCCCGGCCTGGGGCGACGTGCAGGAATTTGTCGCGGGCCGCGAGAACCGCGATCCCTGGTGGGCCGAGGTGCGCCTGCGCGACGGCACTGAACTTTCCTGCAAGGTGACTCCGGTGCCGAATGGATCCACCATGGTTTCCTTCCGCCCCCTGGCCCCGACCATCATGCCCGAGGCGCAGAAGAAATTTGCCCTGCCTTCAGCCTGACAGGCCGCCAAACCGCCTTGCAGCGCGCCGCCCCTGACGCCATTGTGGCGCCATGACGACCCGCCGCCTGACGCTCACATCCCCGGACGAGACATCCCGCCTCGCCGCACATATCGCCGGAGCCCTCGGCCCCGGCGATTGTTTATTGCTGGAAGGTCCGATCGGGGCCGGAAAGTCGCATTTCGCCCGCGCGCTGATCCAGTCGCTGCTGGGCTATGCTGAGGATGTCCCCTCGCCCACCTTCACCTTGGTGCAGACCTACGACACGCCCGCAGGCGAGGTCTGGCATTCCGATCTCTACCGGCTGACCATGCTGGACGAGATCGAGGAACTGGGCCTGACCGAAGCGTTTGAGGAGGCCATCTGCCTGGTTGAATGGCCCGACCGGCTGGGTGACCTGGCGCCGTCAGATGCGCTGACCCTGTCGCTGACGCCCGACAGGGCAACCGAAGGCACGCGGCACCTGGAAATGTCCTGGTCCTCCCCGCGCTGGACCCCATTGATCACGGACCTTGCGAATGACTGACCGCGCCGAACTTGCTGATATTTTTCTGGCCGCAACCCCTTGGGGGCTGGCGGACCGTGCGCTTCTGGCCGGTGATGCCTCGAACCGCCGCTACGAGCGTCTGACAGACCCTAATACTGGCAAAACCGCCGTTCTGATGGATGCCAGTCCTGAGAAGGGCGAGGATGTGCGCCCCTTTGTGAAGATCGCCAAATACCTCTGCAGCCAGAACCTCAGCGCACCGGAAATCCTAGCCGAAGACGCGGAAAACGGTTTTCTTCTGATCGAGGATCTGGGCGATGACCTCTTTGCCCGCGTGATCCCGCACGCACCGGAGCTGGAGCGCCCGCTTTATGAGGCCGCAACCGATGTCCTGGTGCAGCTTTTCTCTGCACCGATGCCCGATCTGGACCCCTACGGGCCCCGGCTGATGGCGGAAATGGCCGGGCTGGCGATCCGCAAATACCGTGCGGGCATCCTGGGCAGCCACGACGAAGACCTTCAGGTCCGGTTTGAAAACGCTTTCGAGGATATTCTGCGCGGCACCGTGAAAGGCGACTACGTGATTGTGCAGCGCGACTACCACGCCGAAAACCTGCTCTGGCTGCCCGAACGGGACGGTACCGCCCGCGTTGGCCTGCTGGATTTTCAGGACGCGCGCTCAGGCCATCCGGCCTATGATCTGGTCTCGATGCTGCAGGACGCGCGCCGCGATGTGCCGGCAGGGGTCGAGATGCAGATGCTGGCGCGGTTCATCGCGAAAACCGGCGTCGATGAGTCTGGTTTCCGCACTGCCTATACCGTCCTGGGCGTGCAGCGGAACCTGCGCATCCTTGGCGTCTTTGCCCGGCTGTCGCTGGACTATGGCAAGCCGCATTACGTCGACCTGATCCCCCGCGTCTGGGATCACATGATCCGCGGGCTGGACCACCCGGCGCTGGCCCCGGTTTCCAACATGCTGCGCGACGCACTGCCTGCGCCGGTGCCTGAAAACCTCGCCAAGCTGAGGCCGTGATGGGCATGCCGTCTGCCGTAATGCTGTTTGCCGCCGGCTTTGGCACCCGGATGCAAGCGCTCACCCGGGACCGCCCCAAGCCGCTGATCGAGGTCGCCGGCAAGCCCCTTATCGGCCACACGCTGGACCTGGCCCGTGCTGTCTCCCCTTCACGGATTGCCGCCAACACCCATTACAAGGCGCAGATGCTGGAAGACTGGCTGCGCGGCGAAGGTATCGCCATCAGCCGCGAAGAGCCGGAAATCCTCGACACTGGCGGCGGGCTGCGCCAGGCGCTGCCGCTGCTGGGGGACGGCCCGGTCTGGACCTCCAACACCGATGCGATCTGGACCGGCGGCAACCCGTTTGAAACCGCGCTTTCGGCCTGGGATCCGGCCGAAATGGACGCACTTCTGGTCTGTGTGCCTATGGCGAGCGCTGTCGGGCGGCAGGGCGGCGGTGATTTCACCGTGGATCGCGCAGGCCGCATCACCCGCGGCGGCGACATGGTCTATGGCGGGGTGCAGATCCTTAACCCCAAAGGTCTGCAAGATATTGAAGAACAGTCATTTTCACTCAACGTGCTGTGGAACCGGATGCAGGAACAGGGCCGCCTTTTTGCGGTTGAACATCCCGGATACTGGTGCGATGTCGGCCGCCCCGAAGGCATAGACCTGGCCGAAAACCTGCTCGAAAGGCGCTGATGTTTGACCCCGCCCCTGCCCCGCGATTGTTTGCCGTTCCCTGCGGCACGGATTTTCCCCGCGCCCTGATCGAAGGCCTGCTGGACCGCCACGAACAGCAGCCGCCCGAAGCCCTGGCGCGGGTCGAGCTGATCGTGAACACCACCCGCATGGCGCGCCGGCTGCAAGCCCTGTTCGATGAAGGCCCCGCCCGGCTTTTACCCCGCGTCTCGCTGCTGAGCGACGTGGCCTCGCGCCCCGGCACTGCCCCGCTGCCCCCCGCCCTGCCCCCCTTGCGCCGCCGGCTTGAGCTGTCGCAGCTGATCGCGCGGCTGCTGGATGCGCAGCCGGATCTGGCGGCGCGCGCCTCTCTCTATGATCTGTCCGACAGCCTCGCCGGGCTGATCGACGAGATGCAGGGTGAAGGTGTGGACCCGGAGGTGATCCGCGGTCTGGATGTCTCGGACCAGTCCGGCCATTGGGAACGGGCGCAGAAATTCATCTCCATCGCTGAACAGTTCATGGACAAATCCGGCGGGCTGGACGCGCAGGCCCGCCAGCGCGCCATGGTTGAAGCCTTGATTGCCCGCTGGGAGACCAACCCGCCGCAACACGCCGTGATCCTCGCAGGCTCCACCGGGTCCCGCGGGACCACGCTGATGCTGATGCAGGCCATCGCGCGGCTGCCACAGGGCGCCGTGGTGCTGCCCGGTTTCGATTTCGACCAGCCGGAAGCCGTCTGGCAGCGCATGGGCGACGCGCTGACGTTTGAGAACCACCCGCAGTACCGCTTTGCCAAGCTGATGGGCGATCTGGATCTTGACCCTGCCGACATCCAGCCATGGAGCCCGTCGCAGCCCCCCTCCCCTGCCCGTAACCGCCTGATATCGCTGGCCCTGCGCCCGGCCCCAGTGACCGACGCCTGGATGCGCGAAGGCCCGCAGCTGGAGGATCTTGCCGGCGCCACCTCTGATGTCACGCTGGTCGAGGCCGCCAGCCCCCGCGCCGAAGCGCTGGCGATTGCGCTGCGCCTGCGCAAGGCGGCCGAAGACGGCCAGACGGCGGCGCTTATCACCCCCGATCGGATGCTGACCCGGCAAGTCACAGCGGCACTGGACCGCTGGGACATCCTGCCCGATGATTCCGCCGGCCAGCCGCTGCAACTGTCACCGCCGGGCCGTTTCCTGCGCCATGTGGCCGGGCTGTTCCTGAAGCCGCTTGCCGGCGACAGCCTGCTGACCCTGCTGAAACACCCGCTGACCCACACGTCAGAGGCGCGCGGCGAACACCTGCGCCACACCCGCGAGCTGGAGCTGCAACTGCGCCAGTATGGGCCGCCCTTCCCCGATGCCGACAGCTTTGCATCCTTCGCCGCGGGCCGCGAGGTGCTGCCCGGCTGGACCGATTGGCTGTCGGCACATTTCGCCTATCAGGTCGTGACCGGAGAATTGCCTCTGTCAGATTGGGTCACCCGCCTGCGCGGCCTCGCCGAAGCCATCGCAGGCGGCAGCCAGCTGCCCGGCCCCGGTGAGCTGTGGGAGAAGAACGCAGGCCAGAAAGCGCTTGCCGTGATAGAAGCGCTGGAAGCCGAGGCCAGCCACGGCGGCGAGATGACCGCCCGTGACTTTGCCGATCTTCTGGGTGC
>CAJXHQ010000035.1 GCA_913054485.1 uncultured Paracoccaceae bacterium | reverse complement strand
TCCCAATTGCATGGAATACCGCAAGCACGAGCTGGGGCTTGAGCACCTGTCGGGCGAGGACTTCGGCATCGCCGCTGCCAATGCCATCGAAGAGGTGATCCTGCGCGAAGGCCCCGAAACCGTCGGCGCGCTGTGTCTGGAGCCGATCACCGCAGGCGGCGGCGTCATTGAGGCACCGGAAGGCTACGGGCCGCGCGTGTAGGAGATCTGCAATCAATATGACGTGCTCTTGCACATCGACGAAGTGGTCTGCGGCGTCGGCCGCACCGGCACTTGGTTCGGCTACCAGCACTACGGCATCAAGCCGGACTTTGTGACCATGGCCAAGGGCGTCGCCTCGGGCTATGCGGCGATTGCTTGCATGGTCACCACCGAGGAAGTCTTTGGCATGTTCAAGGACGATGCGGCGGACCCGATGAACTATTTCCGCGACATCTCCACCTTCGGCGGCTGCACCGCAGGTCCGGCGGCAGCGCTGGAGAACATGCGCATCATCGAAGATGAGAACCTGCTGGAAAACTGCGCCGCCATGGGCGAACGCATGACCGCAAACCTGACCGCGCTGATGGAAAAGCACGCCGTGATCGGCGATGTGCGCGGCAAGGGTCTGTTCCAGGGCATCGAGCTGGTCAAGGACCGCGAGACCAAGGAACCGGTAGACTAAGCCAAAGCACAGGCGGTGGTCGGCGATTGCGGCGCGCAGGGCGTGCTGATCGGCGTGACCAACCGGTCGATCCCGGGCCGCAACAACACACTGTGCTTCAGCCCGGCGCTGATCGCCACCGCCGATGATATCGACGCCATCACCGATGCCGTCGACAAGGCGCTGACCAAGGTCTCCGGCTGACCCGCCTCCCCTGTGCAGCCCCTATTCCGGGGTGGCACCAACTGGCGAACGCTCCGCGGATTTTCCGCGGGGCGTTTTTCGTGAACAACAACCGCAATCATATTTCACCGTGATTTTGCGCCGCGCGGCCTAAGTTCAGAGGGATACTGCCCCGAACAACCGTGAGGACGTGCCATGACCAGACTGACCCTGCTGAGCCTGCTGCTTTCCGCCTCGGCGGCCCACGCCTTTGAGCCAGCCCCAGACGGGAAAACGCTGAGTGATGCCTTTCCCGGCAAGTCTTATTCACCCTACGCGCAGCGCGGCTTTCCTTCGCAGCCCTTGTGGGGTGACACGCACCTGCACACATCCACTTCGTTTGACGCTGGTGCCTTTGGCAACCGCCTGGATGCCCACGCCGCCTACCGGTTTGCCAAGGGCGGCGAGGTGACAGCAACGATGGGGTCGGCTGTGCGTCTGTCCCGTCCGCTCGACTGGCTGGTGGTGTCGGATCATTCCGACAACATGGGCCTGTTTGATCTGATTTATGCGCAAGACCCGGCAATCACCTCGGATCCGGAAGGCAACCGTATTGCCAGCGCTGTGGCGGAAGGCGGTGAAGCCGCAGTGGCGGCCGCGCTGGAGCTGATCGACGCCTATTCGCGGGGCACCACCGTTTCGCCTGCGCTTGCGGTCAACGCGGGGTCAAAACTCTACCGCTCGGTCTGGCAGCGCCAGCTGGCCGCCGCTGAGGCCGCAAATGAGCCGGGCCGCTTCACGGCGCTGATCGGCTATGAGTGGACCTCGCTTGTGGAAGGGGCCAACATGCACCGCGTCGTCATTTACCGCGACGGGGCGGACCGGGCACAAATGGTCGACCCCTATACCACCACGCCGCCTGCCGGCAGCGTCAACCCGCGCGATCTGTGGAAATGGATGGCCAACTACGAGGATGTGACGCGCGGCGATGTGCTGGCCCTCGCCCATAACGGCAACCTGTCAAACGGCATCATGTTTCCCCTGGACGCCCAATGGGAAGGCACCGCACTGGACGAAGACTATGTGCGCGAACGCATCCTGCGCGAACCGCTCTATGAGGTGACGCAAATCAAGGGTGACGGCGAAACCCACCCATATCTCAGCCCCAACGATGAATTTGCGGATTACGAGACCTGGGACAAGGGCAACCTGAACCTGAGCGAGCTGAAGACGGAGGATATGCTGGCCGGCGAATACGCCCGCGAGGCACTGAAACGGGGCCTGCAGCTGGAGGCGCGGCTGGGCACCAACCCTTATAAATTCGGCATGGTCGGCTCGACCGACAGCCATACGTCGCTGGCCACCGCGCAGGAGGATAATTTCTACGGCAAGCATTCAGGCTCTGAACCCAGCTCCAACCGGCCCGGGCATATCGTCGGCCAGTTCGGCGATGTGGCGATCCTCGGCTGGGAGCAGGTGGCCAGCGGCCTGGCGGCAGTCTGGGCGGCAGAGAACACCCGCGAAGCGATCTTTGACGCAATGGAGCGCAAGGAAGTTTACGGCACCACCGGATCGCGCCTGGCGGTGCGGTTCTTTGGCGGCTGGGACTATACCGGGGACGACCTGACCAGCCGCACGCCCGCCTTCACCGGGTATCAGAAAGGCGTGCCTATGGGGTCAGATCTTCCGGCCCGAGGCGCGGCCGAGGCCCCCACCTTCATGGTCTTCGCCCTGAAAGACCCGATCGGCGCCAACCTGGACCGCATCCAGATCGTCAAAGGCTGGATGGACTCCGAGGGCAATACCCATGAAAAGGTCTATGACGTGGCATGGGCCGGCGACCGGGAAGCGGATGCCGCAGGCAAGCTGCCCGCCATTGGCAGCACCGTGGATCTGGCCCGCGCCAGCTGGACCAATAGCATCGGCAGGGCAGAACTGGGCACGGTTTGGACCGACCCGGAGTTCGACCCGGCGCAAAACGCCTTCTACTATGCCCGGGTGATCGAGATCCCCACCCCGCGCTGGACCGCTTATGACGCCTTCCGCATGGGTGCCCCCGTGCCCGACGAAAGCCCAATGACCACCCAGGAGCGCGCCTATACCTCGCCGATCTGGTACACGCCCGAGGGTTGAAACAGCCCGGAAGATCCGGACTGCGCGCCAGCGGCGGGCGGTGCGCTCCCGCGCCTGCGGGTGCACCGGCTGCGTCGGCACTCCCTGGCCGCCTTGGGCCGCGCGGCGCAGACGGGTGCCGAACCGCAGGCGGTTTGATGCACATCATGGCCCCCGGAAGGAACCGCCCTACCCTGTTTGCGGACACCAGGTGAGGGAGGAGCTGAGACCGTGAAAGGCCACAACAGGAAAAGCAGCAGACCCGCGACGCTGGAAGGGCTCGACATGTCGCTGCGGCTGGCAAAGAAACCCTATGAGAAGAAGCTGGCCAAGCTGCAGCACAGGCTGATGCAGATCCAGCAGGCCTATCTGTTCTCGGGCCGCTCTGCCGTGCTGGTCTTCGAAGGCTGGGACGCGGCCGGCAAGGGCGGCACCATCCGCCGCATCGCCTCCGCCCTGGATCCGCGCAGCTTCAAGGTCTGGCCGATCGGTGCGCCGCGCAACTACTACCTGCAGCGCCACCACCTGACCCGCTTCATGGAGCGGCTGCCGCCCCAGGGAGCCATCACCGTCTTCGACCGCTCCTGGTACGGCCGGGTGCTGGTGGAACGGGTGGAGGAGCTGACACCGGAAACACGCTGGCGCGCCGCCTACGGCGAGATCAACGCCTTTGAGAAAATGCTGGCTGACAATGGCACACGGGTGGTGAAGATCTTCATGCATATCACCCCGGAAGAGCAGCTCGCACGGTTCGAACAGCGGCTTACGGACCCGATGAAACGCTGGAAACTCAGCTACGAGGATTTCCGCAACCGGAAGCGCTGGCCCGATTACCACGACGCCATCGACGAGATGTTCCGCAAGACCTCCACCGCCCATGCGCCCTGGTGCGTGGTGCCCGCAAATGACAAGAAATACGCCCGCATCACCGCCATGCAGGACGTCGTCAAACGGCTCTCCAAAGGCGTGGACCTGTCTCCGCCGCAAATGGATGCCGCCGTTCTGGAGGAGGCGAACAACCATTTCGAGTTGCCGCAACCACTGGTGAAGAGCCTTGCAGGCCGGACAGAATAGGCGCAGCAGCTGAAAAGAAGAGAACCCGGCATCACATCAGCGTTGCGCGGCGGAGCTACGAGGCGAACCATCTGAACGGTTCATCCTGATAACAATATTATGACACGCAATATTTTTGTTCTCGACCGCCGCATGGTTCTGAAAGGTCTCGCCGCCGCTGCCGCCGCCGTGCCTACTGCAGCCAGTGCCTCCGCCGGGGCGGACCTGAAGGTGGCAGAGGTTTCCGGCGCCCAACTGGTCGGTGTGATGAGCCGTGCGAACCAGTTTGCGGCAAACAGCCTGGAGGCACGCACCGGCGACTACGTGCATGCGGAAGAACGGGACGTAGTCGCCGCCAAGACCTACCGATTGGCCGTCAACGGCTGGACCGCGATCAACCAGAAGAACTATCTGGACACCGAAGGGCTGGAGTTTGCCGATGCCGGCGGTCTGGAGCTGAAAGCGGTGGTCGCCGAGTACCTGGCCGGTCCTACCGCTGAAGCGGAATACCCGCGCAGACCGGTCCCGCAGGCGGCTCAATTGCCTGCGGATTGATCCAGACTGTCAAGGGCCGCTTCGACACCGGCAACAACGGAGGCGGTTTTGCCCGCGTCCAGCGCGTCCGGATGCGGGTCCCCGAAGCGCCCGGCGTCATTGTCGTAATATCTCCCCGACACATCCGCGAACTCGGGCGACACAGCCATGGCCGCCAGCAGCTCTGCCCCGATGCTGAGATCGTTTCCAGCGACACCGAAGCCCTCCTTGACCATTTTACTGGCCAGAAGAGAACCGGGGTTGACCGCGATCACTGCGGGGCCCTGCGGCAGCTCTGCCGCCATCGCGCGCGACCACATGGTGATCGCCAGTTTGCTTTGCGCGTAGGCATCCATGTCGCTGGCCAGCAGCGGGCCGCCCAGTGCGGCGGGGTCGACCGGGGCTTGCGCAGCAGACGACAGATTGATCACCCGCCCCTTAGACCCCATCAACGGCAGCAGGCGGCGGGTCAGCCGGTAGGGCGCCAGCGTGTTCACCATGAAGCGCACATCCAGCCCGTCAGCGGTTTCCGGCTGCGGGGTCTTGAAGACGCCGGCATTGTTGATCAGCACGTCCAGATGCCCGTGTACGGCGCCCACGGCTTTCGCCAATGCCTCTGTCTGGGCAAGACTCGAAAGATCCGCCTGATAGGTTTCAACCTCCCCGCCGGCTGCCGCGGCGGCGGCCTCCAGCTTGGCTGCACTGCGGCCGTGCAGCAGGACCCGGTGACCGCCCGCAGCCAGGAGTTTTGCCGTCTCCAACCCGATGCCGTCGGTGGCCCCGGTGATCAATATGGTCTTCGCCATCGTTGTCTCTCCTCTTTGCCTCTTTCTGCGCGGGCATCCCGGGATCAGGCCAGATCATCCTTGCCTTCGATCAGGATATTGACGCTCTCGCTGCCATTGGTCCGGGCCTCCAGATGCGGCAGGTAGCGCGCATCGCCCATGAAGCCAGCCGCGGCCGCGCGCGACGGCCATTCGATCACGATCCGCAGTGCGGCTGGCGTTTCGGCCCCTTCCAGCTGCTCATGCGCAGATGTGCGGGCAAGATACTTGCCGCCCTATTCCGCCGCCAGCGCATTGGCAGGCGCGATATAGTCCGGGATCCAGTCTTCGGACGCCGGGGTCACGGCAAGTACGGAATAACAGGCCATCTCGGAACTCCTTCTCAGCCGCGGCCCGCCGGAATACCCCGGCTCGGCTCGCGGACTAAGGAATAACCCTGCCCTACATCAAAATAAATAGGCCAGATCAGAGTTCAGAATTCCGGAATGTGTAATAATGGAAGGGCGGCCAAAGACCGCCCCCGCAATGAACCGCTCAGAACACCAGGTTCAGCATCACCAGCGACACCACCAGGAAGATCACGGTCATCAGCCCGCCGGTCTTCACAAAATCGGTAACCTTGTAGCCCGCAGGCCCCATGATCAGCGCGTTGACCTGGTGGGTGGGGATGATGAAGCTGTTCGAGGTGGAAATCGCCACCGTCAGCGCGAAAATCGCTGGGTCGCCCCCGGCCGCTATCGCAATTGACACTGCTAGCGGCACCAGCAGCACCGTGGCGCCGACGTTGGACATCATCAGCGAAAAGGCTGTTGCCAGGATTGCGACCCCCGCCTGCAGCGCCCAGATTGGCCAGCCGTCCAGCGCCGTGATGATCGCTTGGGCGATCCATTCTGCGGTGCCGGTATTCTGCACGGCCTGCCCTAATGGAATGAGGCTCGCCAATAGGAAGACGGTGTTCCAGCCGACGGACTCGTAAGCCTCGTCAATGGTCAGCACCTTCGTCAGCAGCATACCGACCGCGCCGGTCAGCAGGCACAGCGACAGGCGCACATCGGTGAACAGAATCATCGACAGCGACAGCAGGAAGAACAGCAGCGCCGGGATCACTTTTTGCGGCCGCATTTCCTCCTGCGGGAAGTCGGATGTGACCACCACGAAGTTGCGGTCCCGTTTCAGCCGCATCAGGTTGTCCCAGCGGCTGTGGGTGACCAGCATGTCACCGGTTTGAAAGGGCACCACGCCGATCTTGGTGGGCGTGTGCTCGGGTGTTTCCACCAGGCTCAGCGTCTCCTCGCCGCGGTGGATTGCCAGCAGGCTCAACCCGTAGGTCTTGCGCAGCAAGAGGTCACGGGGGCTCTTGCCAGCGAGGTCCGAATCCGGCGGGATCACGATCTCTGCGATGCCGGCATTGGTGGGGGCAAACTCCTCGGCAAAAATATCCAGCTCAGGCAGAATGCGCAGCCCGTATTGGGCCGTGAACTTCTCCACGACCGACCTCTTGCCGATGATCGCCAGCCGGCAGGGCGCTTCGATCCTGGCCAGGAGAACCTGCATCATCGAGGCCTTGCCCTTGTAGTAGGTCGAGATGATGTGGAGGTTGTGCTCGTTATTGATGTCCGCCAGCGTCTGACCGACCAGTTTGCAGCCCTCCGGCACCATCACCTCGAAGACATCTGTCTTCAGCCCGTAGACGCGGGTCAGATATTCCGATGTGCCGCGCCCCTCGCCCGAGGCCCCCTCGCCGGTGCTGCCCGGCAGCACCCAACGGCCCAGCAGCAGAAAATAGGCAATTCCGCTAAGGACCAGCGCCGCGCCGATGGGGGTAACATCGAACAGGCCGAAAGGTTCGATCTGCTGGCCGGACGGCAGGCCGCTGTTCACCGTCAGAATGAGGTCGTTGAGCAGGATCAGCGGCGAGGAACCCACCATAGTCATCGTGCCGCCGAGGATAGCGCAGAAGCCCATGGGCATCAGCAGCCGGCCAAGCGGAATGCCCGAGCGCGCCGAGATCCGGCTCACCACCGGCAGGAACAGCGCCGCTGCACCAACGTTCTGCAGGAAGGAGGAGATCACCCCGACAGTGCCTGAGACAATCGGCACGATGCGCCCTTCGGTGGTGCCGCCCCGCTTCAGGATCACCGCCGCCACCTTGTTCATGATGCCGGTCTTGTCGAGGCCGGCACCGACGATCATCACCGCGATAATCGAGATCACCGCATTGGAGGCAAAGCCGTCGAACAGTTGGCTGACATCAGCCAGATTGCCCAGCCCCGGCAGGTAGCTGAGGATGCCGACGATGACCAGCACAAGGATCGCCGCAAGGTCGATCCGGATGATTTCAGAAACAAACAGGAAAACAGTAAACGCGAGAACAGTAACAACAACCACCATTTCGGCGGTGAATTGCACCACGTCCATAAACTTCCCCCTGGAAAATGCGCCTGCGGTTCGCGCCGCAAACGAGAAATAATAGTTCGCAAAACCAACGTAGGCGAAAAGATTCCGCCGGTCCAGCGGAGCGCGAGGGCAATACCGCAGCCTTGGTTTCCTGCCCTGGCCGGCCGCACTTCCTCCAAAGGCAGCCCCACTATTCCAGTGCAGGCGGAACCAAACGTTTCACCCGCACGCAGCAAAAAAGGCGCAGAGGTTGCCCTCTGCGCCCCAATCTCACACTCTGACCGCCGGATCAGAACTTTGGATCTTCTTCCTCGTCCTCATCATCATTGCCAGCGGGCAGATTGAAGAAGCTGTCGGCATCCAGCACCGGTTCTTCTTCTTTCTTCTCCGGCGCGTCGCCCAGGGTGAAGGTCTCCAGGCCCTCGATGGCAGAGGGGATCTTCGGCTCGGCATCCATCTCCAGCGACTGTTCGGTGGAGACCAGCTTGCGGCGCTCGTCGTCGCTCATCACCCCGCCTTCGGCAGCTTTCTTGGCGGCGGCCTTCTGCACCACAGAATCCAGCTCGGACTGTTTGCACAGCCCCAGAGCAACCGGGTCAATCGGCTGCATGTTGGAGATGTTCCAATGGGTCCGCTCGCGGATCGACTGGATCGTCGGCTTGGTGGTGCCCACCAGCTTGGCGATCTGGCCGTCACTGAGTTCCGGGTGGAATTTCACCAGCCACAGGATCGAGTTCGGACGGTCCTGACGTTTGGACAGCGGCGTGTAGCGCGGACCGCGGCGCTTTTCCTCGCCGGCGGCAGCTGCGTTGAATTTCAGCTTCAGACGGTGCAGCGGGTTGCCTTGCGCATTGTCGATCTCTTCCTGGGTCAGCTGGTTGTTGGCGACCGGGTCAAAGCCCTTCACACCGGCTGCCACATCGCCGTCAGCGATGCCCTGCACTTCCAACTCGTGCATGCCTACAAAGTCTGCGATCTGCTTGAAGCTGATCGTGGTATTGTCCACCAGCCACACGGCGGTTGCCTTGGCCATCAACGGTTTTGCCATGAGCTCAATCTCCTGTACGTACATCTTCCCCGTCGCCTGAAGCAGGCGGCCCCGGGCTGGGGTCTGGTTTCCATTGTCGGGGAACTTGGCTTCTATATAGTCGCGTTATCGCGATAAGGAAAGAGCCGAATGCGCAAGCTTTTCATGGCCGCTCTGGCCGCCCTTGCCCCGCTGTCAGCACAGGCCGAAGGCACGGCGAGCGAGTTCAATTACTACGTGCTGGCGCTCAGCTGGTCGCCGAACTGGTGCGCTGTTGAGGGCGACGCAAAGGGATCAGACCAATGCGACCCGCGGCATGACCATGGCTGGATCCTGCACGGGCTCTGGCCGCAGTATCACCGCGGCTGGCCCGACTATTGCCGCACTGCCGAGGTGCCGCCGTCGCGTGCGATGACCGCCGCCATGGCCGACATCATGGGCAGCCCCGGCCTGGCCTGGCACCAGTGGAAGAAACACGGCTCCTGCTCGGGCCTCTCCGCGCCGGCATATTTCGCCCTGTCCCGCGAAGCCTACGGGCGCATCACCCGCCCGGAGGTCTTCCGCAAGCTGGACCGCAGCGTCACCCTGCCCGCCTCGCTGGTGGAGGAAGCCTTTCTGAAAGCCAATCCGGACCTGGAGGCAGACGGGCTGACCGTCACCTGTCGCGACGGCCACATCCAGGAGGCCCGTATCTGCCTGTCGCGCGATCTGGAGCCGGTGCCCTGCGGGCGCGACGTGGCGCGGGACTGCAAGATGACCAACGCGCGTTTCACGCCGGTGCGTTAGGCCAGCCGCCCGTTGGCACTTAGCCTCGCGTCCTGCTAGCCTCGCTCCATTGATTAAATGCATTGGAGCCGCCGATGACACCGCAACGGGTCACGATGATCACCCTCGGGGTCGCCAGCCTTGACCGCGACGGAGCTTTCTATGCGGCCCTGGGCTGGCAAAAACACGCAAGATCGCTGGATGACATCACCCTCTTCCAGCTGAACGGGCTGGTGCTGGCCCTGTTTGAGACCAGTGACCTTGCCGCCGACCAGGGCCGCGAGGATGCCAGCCTCGGCACCGGCAACATGACGCTGGCCATTGCCTATGCGACGGAACCGGAAGCCGACCAGGCGTTTGCCTCTGCTCTTGAGGCGGGCGCCCAGTGCCTCAAAGCACTGCAAAAGGCGGCCTGGGGCGGATACTCGGGCTATTATGCGGACCCGGACGGCCATATCTGGGAGATTGCGGTGAACCCGAATTGGCCTTTGTCAGCAGACGGCAGCGTGACCTTGCCTCCGCCCGCTGAGGGCTGATCGCCTCAGACGTTTCCCCGACCGGCGGGCTGACCATTCACACCCCGGCGTGACAGCGCGTGACTTCGTATTATGTTATACTTCATGCATGTGCCGCTCTTGGCCTGCCCGGACGGCACCCGTTCCTGGCCAGAGAAAGGAGCTTTGCCATGGCACAGACAATCGGCAACCCGCTCAGCTGGATTGCCCAGCATCTCAGGCAGACCACCCATCATGTTTCGCAATCCGCCGCGCAGATCGGCAGCGAAGATGTGGAGGCCACGCCGCAAGTGCGCGCCTTGACCTATGCCGACCTGCGCGACGCGCTGAAAGCGGGCATGGAGGATTTTGCCGCCTGCCGCAGCGATGCGCTGTTCCTCGTCGTGTTCTACCCGCTGATCGGGCTGGCCCTGGTTGCGATGAGCATGTCTGCGAACATGCTGCAGCTGGTGGCGCCGGTGATCCTCGGCTTTGCGCTCATCGGACCCTTTGCGGCCGTTGGACTTTACGAGATGTCATCGCGCCGCGAGGCCGGGTTCGACGCCAGCTGGAGCGATGCGCTCGGCGTGATCCGCTCACCGTCCTTCGGCGCGATCCTGATGCTGGGCTTCTACCTCGCCGCGCTATTCATCGGCTGGCTGCTGGCAGCGAGCATGATCTACAACATCACCCTCGGCCCGGGCCAGCCAGAAAGCATGGCGGCCCTGGTCACCGCTGCACTGACCACCGCAGAAGGCTGGACCATGATCGTGCTCGGCTTTGCTGCCGGAGCCTGTTTTGCATTGGCTGCACTGGCGGTGAGCCTGGTGGCTTTTCCGCTGCTTCTGGACCGCCAAGCCGGGCTTCCGGTGGCGGTGATCACATCCTTCCGGGTGCTGAAGGCCAGCCCTGCCGTGGTGATCAGCTGGGGTGCCCTTGTCGGCGTCAGCCTGCTGATTGGCGCGCTGCCCTTCCTCTTGGGGCTGATCCTCGTGGTGCCGGTCCTCGGCCACGCCACCTGGCATCTCTACCGCCGCGCCGTGGCCTGAGGCGGCAGATCAGGCTACCTTCAGGACGATCTTGCCGATATGGCCCGAGCTTTCCATGCGCGCATGGGCAGCTCCGGCCGCTTCCAGCGGGAACTCGCTGTCCATCACCGGGGCCACCTGACCTGCCTCCAGCAGCGGCCAGACAGCCTCGCGCAGCTCCTGCGCGATGCGCGCCTTGGCCAGATCGCTCTGCGGGCGCAGGGTGGAACCGGTGACGGTCAGCCGCCGGGTCATGATCTGGGCAAAATTCAGCTCCACCTTAGGCCCGGACAGGAAGGCGATCTGCACCAGCCGGCCGTCATCCGCCAGCGCCTTGATATTGCGCGGGATATAGCTGCCGCCGACCATGTCGAGGATCAGGTTTGCGCCGCCCTCGCTGCGCAGCACCTCGACGAAATCCTCCTCGCGATAGTTCAGCGCCCGCTCTGCGCCAAGGTCGAGGCAAGCGCGGCATTTCTCTTCCGACCCTGCGGTTGTGAAGACCCGCGCGCCAAAGGCCTTGGCCAGCTGGATAGCGGTGGTGCCGATGCCGGACGATCCGCCATGCACCAGGAACCGCTCGCCCGCCCCAAGACCGCCGCGCATGAAAACATTGGACCAGACGGTGAAGAAGGTTTCCGGCAGACAGGCCGCGGCCTTCAGGCTCATGCCCTTGGGAACCGGCAGGCAATGAGCCGCCGGCGTGGCCACATATTCCGCATAACCGCCACCCGGCAGCAGTGCACAGACCAGATCTCCCTCGGCCAGCCCGCTGACACCGGGCCCGGTCGAGACCACCTCGCCGGCAGCTTCCAGGCCGGGCAGGTCGCTGGCCCCCTTGGGCGGCGCATAGGCCCCGGCGCGCTGCAGCGCATCGGGCCGGTTCACACCCGCATAGGCCACCTTGATCACCACCTGCCCCTGCCCCGCAACCGGCACCGGCCGGTCTGCCAGTTTCAGAACCTCCGGGCCGCCCGGCTCGCTGATCTCCATTGCCCGCATCAAAGCCGCCATCCTCATCTCCCTCGCTGTTTGACCCTGCCTAACATCTGGCAGCCCGCCCACAAACCCCTGCAAACGCCGCATCCGCCGCGCTTCGCGCCACCCGCAGGACACTGCGCCGCGGGGGCAGACACAAGGATTTTCAGAAAATCCTTGGCCAGAGATTTGACAAAACTCTGGCCGCGCCG